>DTUH01000078.1 GCA_012964265.1 Candidatus Lambdaproteobacteria bacterium | reverse complement strand
ATGCAAATTCTTGCCACGGATAACGCGGAGAAGCACGGATACTATTTTGACAAGACACACAGGATGACTGCAAAAGTTAGCCACGAATTTCGCGGAGATGCACAGATAATATTTTGACAAGATGACAAGGCGTATCCCGTGATTTATCACGTCATCATGAACGTATGTGAGGGTAGAAAAAATAATTAAAAATCTTCATGAATCAAATCAATTTCCTTTGAAAGGTTCAAATCCTCACCCAACTGATTGACGGTGCCGCCTGAATTTTTCTCTGGCAAAGTTTCAGTAGAATCTACGATTGGCTCTTCTTCCGGAATATCGTGTGCTTCGGAGTCAAGATCCGAAAGCTCATTATCAATATCATAAATATCAGTGTGGCTAAACTGCACTAAAATACTTTGCGCAATTGTTGATAAATGCACGGGGCGGGTTAAATAATCGAGGGCACCCGCATTCAGAAACTGCAGTCTTCTTTCCAGACTTACAGGGCCTGAAAGACAAATAAAATGCACCTCCGGGAATCTATCCTTTGTTTCCTGCATGAGCTCTAATGCGCCAGTATTTGCCTCCGAACCGGTTTCCATAATTATCAGATCAAGAGGGTCTATTTTCAGGAAACGCCAAAGATTTTGTTTTTTGGTAACACACTCAACCTCCATACCGGTACGTTCGCTCAGGTATTTTTTCAAGAGCTCTGCCTGCTCTTTTGCCATATCAAAGATCACTACCTGTTTTCCCGCAAAACTAAGCGGGCTCAAGTCATCTTCATCAAATTTATGTAAGAATTCATCTTCCTGCGGTGTTACAGAAAAAGAATCTGTACTGACAAGTGAATCTTCAACATCGAGGTCAAACAAATCGCTTTCCTCCAATGCCGGCAAATTATCCAGTTCGTCATCCTCATCCTCTTCTTCCTCCTCTTCATCGGAAATGACGTCAAAATCCAAATCGCCTGGATCATCATCTTCGATGACGATCTCATTTTCATCTTCGTTCAAATTTTCATTTGAGTCTGAGCTTGTTGCAGTGTTTGTTTCGTCTTCCATTTCCATTTTATAATCCTTCTTTAATGATTGAGTACTTGAAAACGATTAATTATTTTTAAACGATCTTCACCGGAATTACCTATTTCACGAACGACCAGAGAAATTCGATTTTCCGTATTAAGCTTCTGCCAATAATTTTGTTTGATTTGTTCGATATCTCCTTCCAGCGGAAGCAAAATTGGATCTCCCTGAAAAGCAGGCAACGGACTACCGTCGCCCATGTAAGTCGTCACACAATATCCGTATCCCGGAGAAATGTCGGAATAGCGATAATAATGATGTACCGAATGTTCTGCCGAAAAATCACTTATACTAATTCTGGACAAAGCAATACTTGCTTCGGACTGCTCAATTATTCCGGAAATACGGGTCGTATAATTTGGCGCGTCCGGTTCATGCTTTTCTGTGTGCAGACATGTGTAAAAACTCTTCCCCTGCGCTAAACCGTCACAAATTGTGTCGGTGTGACTTCCGTTGCTTACAACAATCCGTTTATCAACATCCCGCATTACGTTGTAAATAATCAAGCTTGGATCTTCAAGCAGTGAAGGATCCGCGGCTTCGGTACGTAAAATACCGTTTTCATGCGTAAAAATTCGATTTCTGCTGTTGGAACTGCGCCCCATAATCCAGTAAATCAGAATCCATAAATCATCATGGTTGCGGCCAAGCACAATTCCACGTCCCGGATAAACGTTTTCAGCTATGTGCTTTTTTAAATTCCTATCTGCAAGTTCCTTAATCAATTCAGTATTCGTAAAGTTCAAATTGTTCGTGGTGTATATCTTCTGAAATTTTAAAAGTAATGGTCCGACCCATTTCCTCTTCCAGTGTTTTCACGGCTTCCTGCTCAGTTTCCTGGATATAGTTAAAAACATCTGAATGCAAAAATATTGCAATGGAGCCTTTTGAGTTTCGGCGGCAACTCCGCTGAATTTCGCGAAATGCTTCGTAACTGACGGTGGAGGCGGATTTTATTTGACCGTTTCCATCACAATATGGACAAGGGTCGCAAAGGTAGCGGCTAAGATTTTCACGATCACGTTTCCGTGTCATTTCGACGAGTCCCATTTCGCTTATTTGCAAAATCTTGCTCCGTGCCTTATCAGAACGCAGGTGGTCCTTGAGAGCCTGATAAACCATTTGACGATGCTGCTGCGTTTCCATATCGATAAAATCGATAATAATAATTCCGCCTATATTACGTAGTTGCAGTTGGTAAACGAGTTCCTCAGCAGCTTCGAGGTTGGTACGCAAAATAGTTTTTTCATGACTTTCCTTACCGACAAAGCTGCCTGTATTCACATCAACTGCAGTCAGTGCTTCTGTCTGATCAATAACAAGGTGCCCTCCGGAACGTAACCAGACTTTGTTTCCGAGTGCACGGTCAATTTCATTTTCAATTCCATAATGATCAAAAACAGGCTCCGTTTTAGTATAATTCTCCAACACAGAACCATAGCGCGGCAAGTAAGAACGAACAAATTGACGTACCTTGTGATATTGATTTTTATCATCAACAACCAATTTACGGATATCTGCTGAAAAAAGATCGCGGATTGTCCGGAAAATAACATTCAGATCTGAATGCAAAAGGGACGGGGCGGGGAGGGTTTTGTACTTTTCCAGTACATCTTCCCAAATGGAAACAAGGTAATTGATATCAGAATGTAAATCTTCTTCGGTGTGTCCTTCCGCAACCGTACGGATGATAAATCCGGCATTCATCGGACGCAGCCGATTCACAATTTCCTTCAGACGCTCACGTTCTTTGTCCTGGCTTATTTGACGTGAAACCCCAAGAGTATGTGTTGTCGGCAAATAAACCAGATTTCTTCCGGGAATGGAAACGTGGCTGGTAACGCGTGCCCCTTTCGTGCCGATTGGCCCTTTTGAAACCTGTACCAGAATGTCCTGACCTTCTTGAATCAGTTGGCCTATTTGTTGTTTTTCTCCATTTGTCCTCGACTTTTCACCAAGAATTTCGTGTTCCGGAAGAATATCGTCAATATGTAAAAATGCTGCCCGATCCGCGCCTATGTCAACAAATGCGGACTCCATACCCGGCAGAACATTCAAAACCTTTCCCTTGTAAATATTGTCCACGACACGCATTTTTTTTGCCCGTTCGTGATGCAGTTCTGAAAGGATTCCGCCTTCCATCACGGCAACACGTGTCTCGTGTGAAGTGTGATTTATGATGATTTCTTTTGTCATAGAATGCTTAGGAATTTAGAATTATGATTTCTCTCATTTCTTGTACTGCTTGAGTGATACCGACGAAAATGGCGCGACTGACGATGCTGTGACCGATGTTTAATTCACGCAAATGCGGTAAGCCGCAAATCCGTTGAGTGTTGATGTAATTCAGTCCGTGCCCTGCATTTACCTGAAGTTTATTTTCATTTGCGTACTCTGCCGCGGAAACCAAACGCTCAAATTCCTTGTCTTGTTCTGTTCCTCTTTCAGCATTGGCATAACAGCCTGTGTGCAGTTCAACATCCTCCGCGCCTGCTTTTTGGCTGGCCTCAATTTGTTCCGCTTCCGGATCAATGAATAAACTTACCCGGATTCCCGCATTCCGGAGTTGACCGATTCCTTTGTGCATTAATTCAGTTGAACCTACAACATCAAGTCCGCCTTCGGTTGTCACCTCTTCCCGTTTTTCCGGAACAAGAGTGACAATATCCGGTCGGATTTCCAGTGCGATGTCGAACATTTCTGCTGTTGCGGCCATTTCGAGATTTAGTCTGGTTTGCACTGTTTCCCGTAAAATTCGTACGTCACGGTCTATAATGTGCCTTCTGTCTTCGCGCAGGTGAATCGTGATTCCATCCGCGCCTGCGAGCTCTACTAGTCCCGCTGCAATCACCGGATCAGGTTCACTTATTTGACGCGCCTGTCTGACAGTTGCTACGTGATCAATGTTGATGTGTAATGCTATCATACTTTATTTTTTTTCATTTTTAACCCAGACAGAAACAATGGGCCATTGTTGAAGTACTGTGATTCCGTCCGGTTTAACGACTTTTGGTGTCACTTTAGGATAGTTGCCGGGTTCATATGTCGAAAGATCAATTTCCCCATAAAGCTTATCCCGATCCATTTCCTTGATCAAATATTCCGGACCCTCAACGAAAACATTAAAAGTTTTAGGATTTATTACGCTCACATATTCCACATTTCGCAAATAAACCGGTACTTTGTCAAATCTTTTTTTGATCGGCAAACTGTTGATTGTTACTTCAGCCGTGTAAAAATCAACATTTTGATGGATGATCTGTACATTGCCTCCAGGCAAATCCAAATCAACGCGCATTGTAACACTTTCCTGAAGCCCTTCCAGTTCAATTTCATGTGCGGAGATATGATCCATTTTTTCCAAAACTGAGCGCGGTCCACGCATAGTCAGGGTGTCCGGAATGATTTTGATGTCGCCCAGCAGAAAACCTTTTCTGGGAGTCCCATGGTAACGCGGTTTGATCGCAAAAGATTTTTCAATCAGTTCCTCGATTCTTACCGTTATTTGTGAAGGATGGATGCGGGTTATCTGCACCTTCACAGGTGATAAAATGTGATTCTCAGTCAGCACATAGGAAAGAGTACCTTCTTGCGCGTTGTCCAAATCCAAAACAGCCTGAATCTCCTGAGGATTAAATGATTCCCTGCTGTTAGAATGCACCACAATGTTGACTTGCGGCGGATCAGAGGTGACTTGGAATTCAGGGGATACATTTTTAAAAACAACCGGAGCATAAAAACTCATTTGAATCGGTTCTCCGGATTTCCGTGCTAGAAACCAGACAAAGACAGCCAAAACCACTGCAAGCACTTTATATAAAGCATTTATTCGCATTAGTTCGTTTCAGTTCGTTTAGCAGGTGAATGATTGGAGTTTGTCAATGTTTCGGAAACTTCCGCTGTTTCCGAATTTTTTTCTGCAGCCTCTGTTGCAGCTTTTCTAACTGCGTCTTTTGTTTCTTTGTCCTGAATTGCAGCCGGAATGTTTCCGGAAAGTACTTCAAGCAGGGCTTTGCGAATGTCTTCATTTGCGCCGCGTATCAACTGACCACGGTAGCTGAGGCTGATTTCCCTGCGTTCCTCAGAAACAATCAAGACTGCTGCGTCAGTTTCCTCTGTTAAACCAATCCCGGCACGATGTCTCGTACCGAGAAAAGAACTGAGACGACTGTCCATCGATACGGGTAAAATACACTGAGCTGCCAATAAATCCCCTTTTGCGTTGATAATGACAGCGCCGTCGTGCAAAGGTGACGTAGGATGAAAAATACTCAGCAAAAGCTCTTCACTTACCGTAGCATTCAGTTGTGTACCGCGATCACTATAATTTTTCAGGCCGACTTCCTGTTCAAAAACAATGAGGGCTCCGATCCTTTGCTGAGACATCACCAGACATGCCTGTAGGATACTGTCCACAACATCTCTTTTTTGCTGATTGCTTTCACGAAAAAGAGTGAAAACTCCGATTTGCGCCAGTGCATTTCGGATATCTGTCTGAAAGAGAACAACCAGCACGAGCACCAGAGATTGTCCCAAATTATCAAGCAGCAACTGAGTTGCTTCCAAATCCAGTATCAGCGAGACAAGATAAAGTGCCAGTAGCAAAACAAATCCCATCAACATGGGAATGGTGCGGGTACCTCTAATCAGGATCAAGATACGATAAAATATAAGGGACAGGAGGACAATATCGAACAAATCTTGCCAGCGAAGAGAAAAGTCGCCGGTAAAAATTGCTAAAATTGTTTCCACTGAAGTCTCCGGAAAGGAAAGCGATGCCGAGTTTTCTTCACCACAAAGCTTACCCGGAAAATGATTTTTTGGTTATTTGGCCGAAAAACAAAACCAAACTATTTGCTGTTGCTTAAATGTACCTGGCAGAATACTCATTAACTTACGAACACGCTTAAGGCAATTTCAAGCAATTTGAATTTTGTTCCGCGAGCACTATTTTTTTGTTTTAGGAGCAAACTGCTGCATTGCCTGTAGTACACCGTCTCCATCAATAGTTTCTATTTCAAGCAACGTTTTGGCAAGAGAGTCAAGAGCTTTGCGGTAAGTTTTCAAAATTTTCTTCGCACGCTCATAAGATGAATTTAGAATTTCAAGCACCTCTTCATCAATCATCCGCATTGAATCATTACTGAATTCCTTGTGCTGTTGTAAATCACGTCCCAGAAAAACATGTCCCTCGTCTTCTGTATAAGTCAGAGGACCAAGATTTTCACTCATACCCCACTGACAAACCATTTTACGCGCTAATTCTGTAGCTTTTTTCAAATCATCACTGGCACCTGTGGTGTATCGTTTAAACACTAAATGCTCTGCGGCCCGTCCACCCATCATCATGGCAATTTGTCCGAGCAGCGCGCGTTTATTGTGACTGTGTCGATCTTCTTCCGGAAGCAGCATTGTAACTCCCAAAGCACGTCCACGTGGTATTATGCTTACTTTATGAACAGGATCTACTTCTTCAATGCTGACTGCCACGAGCGCGTGTCCAACTTCATGATAGGCAGTAGTTTCTTTTTCTTCATCAGTAATCATGAGACTTCTTCGTTCAGCGCCCATCATGACTTTGTCTCTTGCATATTCAAAATCTTCATTCCCCACTGCGTCTTTATCTTGACGTGCTGCCCAAAGCGCGGCTTCGTTAACCAGATTGGCTAGATCTGCACCGGTAAACCCCGGAGTTCCGCGGGCAATAGTATTCAAATTTACTTCCTTATTCAGTTCAATATTTTTGCTGTGCGTTTTCAGAATATTTTCTCGACCTTTAATATCAGGAGTCGGAACAACTACATGACGGTCAAAACGTCCCGGACGCAGCAATGCAGGATCCAGCACGTCCGGACGGTTTGTCGCCGCGATTACAATAATTCCTTCATTTACTTCAAAACCATCCATCTCAACCAGCAGTTGATTAAGTGTCTGTTCACGTTCATCGTTTCCGCCACCAAGTCCTGCTCCACGGCTACGCCCCACTGCATCGATTTCGTCAATGAAAATTATACAAGGCGCGTGTTTTTTTCCTTGCGCGAACATGTCCCTGACACGGCTGGCACCAACTCCAACAAACATTTCCACAAAATCCGAACCGCTGATGCTGAAAAAGGGTACGGCAGCTTCTCCCGCAATTGCTTTGGCCAGCAAAGTTTTTCCGGTTCCAGGTTCTCCCATCAGCAAAACACCTCTTGGTATTTCACCTCCGAGTCGTTCAAATTTTCCAGGGTCTTTGAGAAAATCTACAATTTCCTCCAGTTCTTCCCGTGACTCATCAATCCCCTGGACGTCTTCAAATTTAATCGGATTATCTTCAGTGTTGGTGATTCGAGAGCGAATTTTTCCGAAACCCATCGCACGGTTTCCTCCACCTTGAACCTGACGCATGAAGAATAACCAGATTCCGATAATCAGGATCATCGGCAGCCAACTATTCAGGATGGCCATAAACAAATTCGTTTGATCCGTTGGTTCGACACGAACACGCACTTGATGACGGTCCAGGATTTCAAATAATGCAGGATAGTTGGGAGTCTGTGTTTGAAAAGAACCATTTGTATCACTGACCCCGTGAATTTGGCTGCCGCGGATTGAGACCTCAAGCACCGATCCGGACTCAATTTGAGAAATAAATTCTGAAAATGTAATTTTTCTTTCGTTTGATTCTCTTGGCCCAACAAGATTGAAAAGCATTAGCATCACTAAGCCACTCACAAGCCAGATTCCACTATTTCGTAAAAAAGTGTTCACGGTTGTATATAATTAGTTTATGATTTTAACCTATAAATGCTCTCATATTTTCTATGCAAACGCAAGTTGGAGACCGAGAAATAAATAGAATTTAAGCAAATTTATTTATAATTTACAACTGTCATTATGTATGAGAGACAAGAGACCGGGTTTTTTCACTTGACAACAAAGCTAAAAGTGCCCGAAGATGCTGTAAAGACTTGGTAAATTTTTCAAAGAAAGAGCGGTGAGCGAAAATAAAATAAAGTTGCGCAGAGTGGGCATCTTTTCTCCGCAATTTGAACAGCCGGTGACGGAGTTGATTCAAGAGTGGTTTGTCCCTCATGGAATAGAAATTTCGCCTCTCGAAGACAATACAGGTAGTAAAGACGATTTGGATTTAGTCCTCTCATTTGGTGGTGACGGGACAGTTCTTGCTGCTTTAAGTTTTTTCCCGCAATGTCCGGTACTGGCTGTCAACTTTGGGAATGTCGGTTTTTTGACTGCAGGAGACCGTGAAGAGTTGACCGAAATGCTGCAGAGTGTACTTGATGGCAAATATATAATCAGTGAACGTTCTGTTCTTGAATGCGTCCATCCTCATGGAACAGATTATGCGGTGAATGAAATAGTTGTCCGTGGTGCAACTCGACTAATCACAGTCGAGCTGAGTATCAATGAACAGCATATTCGTCGGGTTCGCGGAGACGGAGTCATAGTTGGGACGGCCACTGGAAGTACTGCGTATTTACTGGCCGCCGGTTCACCGATTGTAATGCCTGAGTTGCGCTGCATGATCATCGCAGGATTGAATGAATACGATTTCCGCTCCAGACATCTGGTAGTCACCAGTGACTCCCAAATAAGACTGGAAATCTCACCGCATACTCATGAAAAAGAAATATATCTTTCTGCGGATGGAAAGGAAAAAGTTCCGCTTGAAATAGGTGATGAAGTAATCATTCGTGAGTCGGAAAGACAGGCAAAATTAATTTTTATGGAAAAAAATTATTTTTTTCACAATCTGTCTTCGCGTCTCTCATGGTTCCGTAGCGGTGAATAATAGTTGGATTGGCTTATGACGTTGAAATGGCGTTTTTCAGGTGGTATTCTGTTTTCAATGACCTTGCACGTTTTTTTGATAAGTGCCCTGCTATACTGGTATCCTGGAATAATTAACAAGATTGATTTGCAGTGGGAAGAGTGGTCTCCATTTTCTGCAGATAAAATGAAAGCTTCCGGTACGCCCGGTTTCAATACTCAGGAATATGGAGAAAAAGTGTCTACTGCGATTTTGATATTTCCTGATATTGTTTTGTCGGGTCAGCCGAAAAAACTACCTAAAATAACTAAAATCAAAAAGAAAAAAATTATACCTCAAATCTCACTCAAGAGTATTCTTGCTCAGGCAATAAAATTTCCGGACCGCCTGAAAGTATCAGAAGTTTCAACGAAACCACTTTCGGGACAAGTGGGTACAATTTTGAAGCTTTTAACTCCTGTTACATTACATAACCCTTTGCCCGTTAGACAGAAAACCAATTTAAACTCAATAGAATTAAAGGAATACCGTCAGGAACTTAAAGGATTTTTAGCTGAACAATGGGAAGTACCTATCCATTTGACAGCAAGTAAATTTACTACCGTGATTCAGTTTGAAATTAAAAAAAATGGTCGTCTGCTAAGTTGGAAAATGAAAGAATCTGCTAATTCGGCACTTAACAAAACTGTGAAAAATCTGCTGAAAAATTTGCAATTTCTCCCATCCTTGCCAGAGTCCTATCCTGAAGATTCATACAAATTCGGTGTCCGGTTCACTCCGGCCAATTTACAATTATGAGATGTCAGTGAATTCCGCAAACATTTTTCAAACTCTAATTTTGCGCATCAGAACAGGTATAGTCCTGCTGCTGTTAGGAATCGTTTTGTTCACAGACGGGAATTCCGTTTATGCTATTGATTATTTTGAAATCAATAACCCAAAGTTTGTTCCGGTTAAAGTTGGATTGGCCGCAGATAGTAGTGCTGAAACAACTTCAGTTCAAAATGTTTTAAAAGCAAATTTGGAGAAAGTACTCTTTTTCCAAATAATTAAGGGTACAAAAGAAGAATTTGAACAAAACGAAGAAGTGTTTTTTCACTTGCAAATGGCGCTAAAGAGGAATCCGGATCAACTTGAAATTACTCTCTGGACGCAGGGTGAAAAATCGCCTCTTTCTCAAAAGTTGTTTGCACTGGAAGAAGCACAGGATTTGCGAAAACTGGGGCTGGAACTGGCAGATTGGTTTGTGGAAAAAACCCTGAATTTCAAAGGTGTTTCTACCAGCAGAATTGCCTACACTGCACAAAAAATAAATCGCAGAAAAAACATCCTGCTCAGCAGTTATGATGGAACTGTGAAAAAAAGATTTTCATATAATCTTGGTTCCAACAACCTTGCCAGCTGGTCCTTTGATAACAAAAATATCCTCTACACAACGTTTACCCGCTCCAGTGTGCAGCTGACCATACAACTGTCAAAACGTCTCCGTGCAAAAATTCTTACATTCCCTGCAGGATTTCAACCTCTTGGTGCAAGCTGGCGTAAGGATGGGAAGTCAATTTTGCTGACGCTCATGAAGCAGGGTAACTCTGACATCTACAGCTACAATTTGGCAGATGCAAAACTGGAACGGATTTTTGCCTGGAAAAGCCTGGAAACCTCACCGCAAATGTCACCTAATGGACAAAAAATTGCGTTTGTTTCAGATAGCGCACGTCCACAGCGTCCGCAAATTTATATTTATAATTTGATTACTAATAAAACGGAGCGCGTGACTTTTAGGGGCAGTTACAACAGTTCGCCTAAGTGGTCTCCGGATGGATCTCAGCTGATTTATGAAAGACAGAAAAAAGGCTTTTTTCAACTCTACAAGTACACTCTGCTCACCCGCCGTCATCTTCAACTTACATTTGGGCGTTATGATTCAGAAAAACCTGACTGGTCTCCTAACGGGAAACAAATTGTGTTCTCGGCCAAAAAGAAAAAGGTTTCAAAACTTTACTACATTTCTGCATTTGGAGGTCGCGCCGTTCGTGTTACCGCAAACGATAACAGCATCGCTGAGACGAATCCGGTCTGGAGCAAATAATTTGATAATTCGTTCTGTTTTCAATTCTTATACATTGATTTAAAAATTAATTTCCTTTTTATGTCAAAATTTCAACTGAAATCAAACAAGCGGACCGTAGTTCGAATTTATTTGAAAAGGATAGGTCTTTCATTTTTTTGGCTGTACTTACCTGTTTTACTCTTAATTTTACTGGGCTGTTCATCCACGGCGGCCAAAAAAACAATACCTGAAAAAAATTCTGAAGAAATTGCGGCGCTGCAAAAAACAGTAGCGGCGCAGGAAGAATTATTGCTGAATTTGCAGGCGCTTACAGCAGATCAACTGTTGCGCAATAATGAGTTGGAACAAGCGATTCCGCCGCGAGATTTACTCGAATCTCTGCAGAATGGATTCGTTGAATCGCGTGAAAAAACACGGACTCTTGATAAACAAGTTTCTGTGCTGCAGAAACAGGTAACCGCTATGCAGGAACAGATCTCCTTGCTGCAGAAAGACGTAAATAAATTAGAGAAAAAGCTAACAAAATACGAATCTTCATCAGTTGAATTTTCCCGAAATCAAAAGCAAATTCTTCAGGGTCTGCTTTCACTGCAGGCAGGAAATCCGAATCAGGCAGTGGAGTATCTGCAAAACGTTTTAAAGTCTAAAAAGGCAACAAAATTAAAGGCAGAAATACTGCTGGCAATCGGCAACGGATTTTTAGCACAGGGACATGCCAAACAGGCAGCATCACATTATGGAATTTTCCTGCGTAAATATCCTGAAAGCAGACAGGTGCCGCTGGCTTTGTATTTTTTAGCAGAGGCAATGCAGGAACTTGGTGAAAAAGAAAAAGAAAAAGTTTTGTGGAAAGAACTCATTAAAAACTATCCTAAATCCTCTTTTGCCAAACGCGCAAAAAAGCGGTTGCGTTAATCTGCCTCGTTATCCAGTCAATCTTAAAAATGAAACAGAATGCTCTAGGAAAGTCCGGGATAAATGTCAGTTGTCTCGGACTGGGTACAATGACTTTTGGTGAACAGAATACTGAAGAGGAAGCTTTTGCGCAAATGGATTGTGCGCTTGCTGCTGGAGTTAATCTGTTTGATACGGCTGAAATGTATCCGGTTCCTCCTCAGGAAAAAACGTTCACCATTTCCGAACAATTTATCGGAAAATGGATTAAACTCCGGAATTGCCGGGATCGTCTTATTTTGTCAACAAAAGTTGTTGGACCCACAGTAAAGTCACGTGCAATGGGGAGCTATATTCGAGATGGAAAAAATCATCTCACCGGCGTCAATATCAAAACAGCTCTTGAAGGAAGTTTGCGCCGTTTAGGAACAGATACGGTTGATCTATATCAAATTCACTGGCCTGACAGGAAAGTCAATATTTTCGGTCAACGGGAATTCACATCTCCGGAAGATGCGGAAACAGATAATGCGGAAATTTCGGAAACGCTGGAAACGCTGGATAAACTCCGGAAAGCGGGAAAAATTAGAGTTTTCGGAATTTCCAATGAAACTCCCTGGGGAGTTATGCGGTATTTAAGTCTGGCGGGAAAAAACGGCTGGGACAGAGTTGTCAGTATTCAAAATCCTTTTAATTTACTCAACCGAAGTTTTGAATCCGGACTGGCTGAAATTTCATTTCGGGAATCTGTCGGTTTGCTGGCATATTCTCCGCTGGCTTTCGGAATGCTGACCGGAAAATATCTTGACGGACACAAACCCGTACGTGCGCGTTTAACTCTGTATTCCCGTTTTCAGCGCTACCAGACAAAAAATGCGCTTAAGGCAACTCGTGACTATGTCCGACTTGCGCAAGAACACGATTTGGACCCCGCACAAATGGCTTTGGCCTTCGTGCGTACGCGGCCGTTTGTGGCGAGTGTGCTGCTTGGAGCTACTTCAGTCAAACAGTTGGAATCAAATCTTGCCAGTGTCGAATTAGAACTTTCAGTAGAAGTGCTTGCGGGTATCGAGGAAATCCATAACCGTATTCCCAATCCGTGTCCCTGACCAAATAAAGCGGAAACGCTTTAACGCCAGCGGTAACCGAGGATAATTCGTTCTCCTTCTATTCGCTGATCAGGGAAATCATCGAAATCAATTTTTTCACTTTTTTCACGGTACCAGCCCAGAGACCATCCGGTGTTAGTTTCGAGCCCAAATCCAAATCCATTTCCTCCGGACCATTTAATTCCGGAATAAGAACTCAACGATTCAATCCAAGTCAGATAATATTGTCCTCCATGAAACCCGACAAACAGGGGACCCATCCATGCCCGAAATTCTACACCAAAGACGCCTGCCTTGTAATATTCATATTTTGTAATACCTGGCAATGTGCCTTTACCTACGAATTCTGTTCCGAAAAGTGAGAAAGAAAAAGATTCGCCCAAAGCAAATTGATAGTCAATCTGATCTCCGATTATTTTTGAGGTTTGGTATTCTTTTCCACTGTCATCATTAACCGGCTTTAATTGTCCAGCATCCAGAAATAAACCCCAACCATCAGCAGGTCCGGCAAGTAAAGCTGAAGTCCAAAAGTAAAGTGAAGTTGTCAGAATAAAAGGTATTAACTTCTTCATCTGAAGTTTTTTGTTATTTTGATTTGAAGACAAACTGTCAATTATGATTCATTCGTAATTAGTTGTCATTCCCGCGAAAGCGGGAATCCAGGAACTTGTAAGTATCTGAAATAATGGATTCCCGCTTTCGCGGGAATGACAAACAAGGGTGCCATTATGGCTTTTTACGTGTTCATCAATTATAATTTTTTTTAAATTCTTTCAATGCCGCATACGAAAAAAATCAGTCCAGTGAAAAATGGAATCCGCAATCTGCATTTTACAAAAATAAATCGTTGAAACAAAACATACTGGAAGTTTTGCTTAAAAATGTTTGATTCCATTCATGTATTTTGCGGCCTCAAGAATTCCGTTTATGGTGAGCGGCTGCATCTTAAATACCTGCTTTACATAGGGTGCAACCGTTCGATTCCAGTATTGTTTTGGAGTCGGGTTTATCCAGACAACATACGGAAAATGTTCATGCAGAGTTTTCAAATTCGCCAGACTTGGCGTGGAAGATTCTTCCCGAAATTCAATTGAACCAAACGGCGAAAGCAATTCGTGGGGTGCCATGTACGCATCACCTACGATGAAAACACGGTAGTCCGGACTGTTCTCCATGACTTTCCGGAGTGTAACCGGTTTGCGTCGGGCTTCGTCTTCATAAACCTGATCGTAAATTGCGTTGTGGAAATAGTAGGTTTTTAAGTCCTGCGGAAAGCGGCGTTTGATTTTCGCAAAAAGTGTTTGGACTTTTTGTGCATGAACCCACATCGAATTTCCGCCATTGTCCAGCAGGAGCAAAACCTGCGTACGGTCCTGCTGTTCCCGCAAAAAATGTGGAATGACAATTCCGGCATTGCGTCCGGTTTCCTCAACGGTACGTTTCACATCAAGTTTTCTATCCGGATGCATATCCTCTATGTTCCGGAGTGCCTGTAGCGCGGCATCCATGTTGTTATCTGTAATTGGCGCGTCTAAATCAATTGGATAAAAAGAAGGATCGCCAAGAACCTTGCGCGCCGTCCCTGCATGAGCCGGTCCCCCAACCCGGATTCCATTCAGTCCGTGTCCTGAATGTCCATACGGTGAAAAACCATGACTCCCAATCCAGTGTCCGCCCCCGCTGTGTGCTGTTTTTTGCTGCTCCATCACACGCTTCATACGCTCCATCAATTCTTCCAGAGAAATTTTTGAATAATCCACCATTTTATCACTGACTTGCGGCGGTCCGGAAGGCGTGTTGTCTTGACGGTCGGCTAAGTCCGGATTGTCATCATCAAGATGTTTTCGAGCGTCGAGCTCTTTTTGAATATTAGCCTGTAAATCCGATTGCAATGTTTCATTCAAAAATTCGTCGATGAGTTTTTCGTAATCAAACTCTCCAGCGATTTTTCCAGTTTCAAGTTTTTGGCTGAGCCAATGTTCAAATGCGGAAGAGTTGCGGATGGCATCATCAATGGTGTTATAGTTGGTGGTATCAATTCCCAAAAAATGATCCCAAAACGCAAGAGTGTATGGAGCAATCTCACGCCGTGATTTACAAATCAAATGCTGACCAATATCAAAAAGTGAACCGAGATTGGTGATTAAGCCAATTTCCATTGTTTGGTACAATTCCATCAAAACACGCACATCCGTATTGAAACCGTAACGCCGAAGAGTATGTGGAAAACCTGAAAACATTTATAATTTTTGGAATATAGTTTTTTATGTTTTTGAAAAATTATCTGGAATTTTGGATTTGCAAAATGACAACATAATTTCCGTATTTCAGCATGGTTTCCGGAAGCGGATCAAACTGAATTTCCTCCAAGGATATAATAGCAGTTTCATCAAAATCTCGTGAGCCGCTGCTTTTAATAATTCTTTGTTTTACAACGCTACCGTAAGGATCTATGCTGACTTCAATTTGCACAAACATACCGCTGCGGAATATTTGAAGAGCATAGGTTACATCAAGCAACAATTTGCTGATCTGTTGATTATATGAATCACGGTCCACGATGTACGGATCCGGTGCGGGTGCTACCGGAGTTTTCTCTTCAACAATTTCAAGGCGCTCGACGGATTCCGGCTGATCAGCTTCATCCGGCAAAGCGATTTCTTCTTTTGAAGGTGCAACTTTTTCTGTAGCAACAGCTTCCTCACTTGGTGTAACTTCTTCACCTGCTATTTTTTCAAGCATCCTCTGCACAATAATATCAACATTCTGCATCAATTTTTCAATATCACATTCCCGACAGGTCTGCGTTACAATTCTCCTTGTAACTTCAGGTAGTGAAAGTGACGCAAGTTTTAAACTAAGTTGAGTCTCTGTTTTGCTTTGGACGACCTGGAACAAAAAAAGTTCATCTGTATTAAATTGTTGTCGTAAATTATTTACAAAATTTTGTACTATTCTCACGCATTTGCTGTCTGCGCAATCTTCAATATCAATGCTGGAAATGCCATGCTCAGTAATTAGCTCCAGCATTTTGTGTGAAACAAGATGATAACGCTTATTCAATTTTTTCCTCAAATGGTTAAACAGGATTTGTTGTTCGGGAACAGATACTTCACCTACCACTGAGATAGGACCAATTAAGGCACGTGCGGAAGGTGCAGAATTTATTTTTGAAACAAAGAATTATTAAAAGCAGCGGCTCACGCACATCC
>DTUH01000077.1 GCA_012964265.1 Candidatus Lambdaproteobacteria bacterium | reverse complement strand
TACACTCGGCAAATACTATGCCCGTAACATGAGTTAATTAAATAAAAAAAGGAGAATTTATGACAATTAGAGTTGCAATTAATGGTTTTGGCCGCATTGGCCGCATGGTAGTGCGTGTAGCGGATAAAAACCCAAATGTTGAAATAGTTGCGATCAATGATCTTGTGCCAGCAGATAATTTGGCGTATTTACTGAAATATGATTCAACTCATGGACGATTCGATGGCGATGTTCAAGCTGGTGAAAACAGCATCAAGGTTGGCGGCAATAAAATTGAGTGTTTGTCGGAAAGAGTTCCTGGGGATTTGCCTTGGGGTAAATTGGGTGTTGACTATGTGATTGAATCTACAGGATTGTTCACCACAAGTGAAACTGCAGAAAAGCATCTGAAAGCAGGAGCAAAAAAAGTAGTAATTTCCGCACCTGCAAAATCTGCGGAGATCAAAACTTTGGTCATGGGAGTAAACAACGAAAAATATGATCCAAGTGTTGATAATATAGTTTCCAACGCTTCTTGTACTACTAACTGTCTTGCGCCGATTGTTAAAGTTGTCTTGGACAACTATGGCATTGAAGAAGGTTTAATGACTACTGTTCACTCAGTGACATCAACTCAGCCAACAGTTGACGGCCCATCTAAAAAAGATTGGCGCGGCGGACGTGGTGGTCCCCAAAATATTATTCCAGCTTCCACCGGAGCAGCCAAAGCGGTAGGACTTTGTATCCCGGAAATTGCTGGGAAGTTGACCGGAATGTCTTTGCGTGTACCGACTCCCAATGTTTCGGTTGTGGATTTGACCGTTAAACTCAAGAAGTCTACCAGTTATGACGAAATTTGCACAGCTATGAAAGCGGCCTCAGAAGAAGGGCTCAAAGGTATTTTGGCCTATATTGATGAGGATGTGGTTTCCAGCGATTTCATTGGAAGTCCTTACTCGTCAATCTTTGATGCCGGTGCAGGAATAGGCTTAAACGATAAGTTTTTCAAACTGATCTCCTGGTATGATAATGAAATGGGATACTCCTGTCGTTTGATCGATTTGATCGAATATATGGAACAAGCCTAAAACAGCTGCGAGGTTCGAGTATTTTACCTTCTCTATCCTCGCTGTTCAATCCCCACTCAAAAACCGTGCGATTCTCAATCATCTTTATCCGCAACTTTCATGCACAAGGTCGAATTAAAAGAAGTTGGCTTGGACATTGGCTTAGCGTTTTCAAAACATTTCTATAAAACAGAATATCTGCATTATGGGTATTGGCCGGAAGAATTATCGGTTGAGCCGGCCAATGTCTTTCAGGCACAGGAAAATTATGCGAATTTCCTGCTCAAAAACATTCCTGAAGGAGTAAATTCCATTCTGGATGTAGGGTGTGGTTCCGGAAAGTTTGCAGAAAAAATGCTTGATGCGGGATACCTCGTGGATTGTGTTTCTCCGAGTCCGAACTTGACCAAACATGTCCGGAACAGATTGGGAGATCGTGCAGAAATTTTTGAGAGCTGTTTCGAAGACGTGAGGACAGAAAAACGTTATGACCTCATACTTTGCAGTGAAAGTTTTCAGTATCTTCTTTTGGAAAAGGCGATTGCTCAAACGATGCTATTTTCAAACAGTGAAGGATTTTTGCTCATATGTGATTTTTTTAAACGTGATGTTCCTGGAAAAAGCCCAGTTAGTGGAGGACATCGAATTGAGCGCTTCTTCAAATATATGGATGAACAGCCATTCAATAAGCTCACGGATATTGATATCACCAAAGAGGCCGCTCCATCACTGGACATCATGCGTGATTTGATTCAAGAAGTTATTGCGCCAACCTGGAACATCGTTGCCTATTACATGAGGAGTAATTATCCTCGTTTTTCAAAGATTTTCAGTTTTGCTTTCCGCAAAAAAATTGCGCAGGCACACCGCAAATATCTTTCCGGAGGCACAAGTGGTGAACAATTTGCCCACTTTAAAACCTACCGCCTTTTTCTTTACCAAAAAAAAGGCTGAAGATCTGTTTCAGAACTGCTCAGAACTCAGTTATAATTCCGGGGAAAAACTTTTTGTCCTGTTGCGTGCAGCATCTCTTGAGCCAAACTAAATCTTCCTGGACATTATTTTTGGAAATGAATCCAGTATTGATGAACTGCTAAAAAGTTAAAATACCAAATTAGTTTTTCATCATTCATCACGAAAAGTTAAATAAGTCATGACTGATTCCGAGACAAAATACGCTATCCGGATGATTTTAATATCGACATCTTTGGGTGGGATGTCATACCTCTCTTTTAATAATGGATTGTTGCTGGCCTATTTCTCCTATTTAGGTATTCCCAGCGCAACCATTCTAATCCTGCTTGCACTCCTGCCATTATCTCAATTTGTCTTTATGATTCCATTCAGTTATTTATCTGATATATATGGGAAAAAATTGATTGGAAATTTTGGAATGGTCTTATCCATAATTGGATTTTTCCTAATGATGATAGCTGGTATTTTTCCGAATTATTTTCGGACTGGGGTTGTTGGTTTAGGTGCAGGTATCTTTGGAACCGGATCAGCGTTAATAATCGGAAATTGGTTTGCCCTGCTTCACCCCATCATTCCAGAAAATGTTCGAGGGCGATTTTTTGGACGATTGCGCTTGACCTGGCAATCGATCGGCATCGCATTCACTTTGGTGGTCATTTACATTTTGGAGCAGTACCCCACTCTCGGAATGTATCAGGCTGTAATGGCAATCATCACGATCTTAATGGCATTACGGATGATCTTTTATCAACGTATTCCGGAGTTGGAAAAGATCATTCCTAAAAAAGAGTCGTTCCGGAAATCATTTATGAAAGTCCTTGCAATTCCGGATTATTTACCATTTTGCTCGTATTGTTTTTTGCTGACACTTTTTACCGGTGCATGTCCACAGATTTTCAATTTGATTGAAAAAGATGTACTCCATTTGAGCAAAGTCGAAATTGTTTTTCTTGGAAATTTATTAGTCGTTGGTGCATTAGCAGGATTTTTTTTAGGTGGCCGAATGGTCGATCGACTGGGAACAAAATATGTTTTTCTTTGTTGCCATTTTGGTTTTGGCTCAGTTCTCCTCCTTTTTCTGTGGAGGGACATCTTCCCAGGAGAAGTTCAAATAACCGTTGCGATTCTTACTATTTTATTTGGGATGGTACAAGCGGCTTCCAGTATTGCCATGACATCAGAAACACTGGTCCTTATTCCAGCGGAAAATAAATCTCTGGCAACCGGACTTTGGTTTACACTTTACAGCGGAGGGATGGGGCTTTCAGGTGTGTTGAGCGGTCAGGCACTTGAACTTGGAATTTTGAGCGATTCGTGGATTTGGTTAGGTCAACCTATGAGTAGATACGATGGACTGTTGCTGCTCTGTGGATCAATGGTGTTATTGATGACAGTCACGCTGGGGCTGATCCCTTCAGTCATCAAAAAGACGCCAGCTGGCTGGATC
>DTUH01000076.1 GCA_012964265.1 Candidatus Lambdaproteobacteria bacterium | reverse complement strand
TCGGGTTTTGATCCCGTGATTCGCAGGTTCGATCCCTGCCGCCCCAGCCAGTCATACCTGCTAAGTGTATCCACTCTCTTCTCCTTCAGTCCACCCTGCATGGGGAAAATCATTTCCGAAACATGACTGAAATTTCCAGACTCAAATACATTCAATGGCGTCCAATTGGTGTCTGTGATACTGGTGCTGGAAAAGAGCGCAAAGCGAAGATGTTTTCAAGGCTTGATCTGGCAAGTATAACTGCTCCGGAAGTCAAACGAGAAAACTGGCGCCAACATCCTAAAGTTATGGCACTTATTACACGCTATGCACAAGATGTGGCAGAACTTTCAACATTGACAAATGGAATGCGTGCACCTGAAATTGATGAAATAAAATTGGTTGGAGCGGTTCTCGGTCATGATCAAACTCCAAACCTGAATCAAGAATCTGAAGATGGAAGAGTGCAGTTTTTTCAGGTCAGTTTCCGAGATGTAAAATCAAAAAAAACTTCGACCAAAAAATGGAAAAAATTGTTGAAATGGATTCTGATCGCAATGGGTGTTTTAATAGGAATAATATTGATAATTTTACTTTCTAACCGTTTATCTCTGTTAACTATAAAAAACACGCAGCAATATGCCTCAGTCTGTAGTTCAAACAGACAGCAAGCAGCATATGCCGAAGAATTACGGAAAATCAGAAAATCCCTGGGGGATGAATTAAATCAACTTCCTGAATGGTTGACATTCAAGCAAGCACGAGTAAATTGTTCTGGAGGAAGAATAAGTGTAAATCAGCAGGAATTACGTTTGCTACGGTGTTTGTTGACAGTCCGTAACCGTACTAACAACATGTCTTCTACTGCACATCCGAAACTTAATCAAATCGAGGCATGTGCCGGAACACTCTGTAAACGAAATCTTCCGCATTTAGCTTCTTTATGCAAACGGTTGTAAACTTTAAAAGTCGTTTATTGTTGACTTGAAAACAATCTAAGCTTAGAATTTTTTTGTCAGACATTTGGTGAAAACCAAATTTAAACTTCTTCAAAAAGTTATAAAAAAAATTCTACAGTTATTTGATCTGAAAAAGACATGATTGACAAAAAACATATTGGTTACGAGTTTCCTCCGGTCACTGTACCGGTTGAGGAGTGGCGCTTAAAATTTTTGGCAAAATCTCTTGGAGAAACTAGGGGAATTTATTCAGATCCGGATGCAGCTAAAGCAGCCGGACTTCCGGGGTTGTTGGCTCCCCCAACTTTTCCGTTTATGCTGGAAATAGATGCACTGGATTTGGAGAAATTTATGAGTTTGTTAGGAGAAAGCCTGGAAAAATTGCTGCACGGAGAAGAAAATTTCAGTTACTATGCACCTATTTATGCGGGTGACAAAATTACTGTCCGTAAAACAATTACAGATATTGTTGATAAAAAAGAAGGAACTTTACAGTTCGTGATTTCTGACAACACTTTCACCAATCAAGACGGTATAGTTGTGGCAGAAACCCGCACCAATTATGTATTTCGTCATCAATGAAAAAAAGCATGACTCTACCGACGTACGACTCCCTTAAGGTAGGAGATGAAATTCCTGCAATGATCTCTCCTCCAGTCTCAAGGCATACTCTGGCACTTTATTGCGGAGCTTCCGGAGACCATAATCCGATTCATGTGGATATTGATTTTGCAAAATCATCTGGACTGGATGACGTGATTGCTCACGGTATGCTCTCTGCGGGATATCTCGGCAGGATGCTCACTAACTGGGTTCCCCAATCTGCCATCAGGAACTGGAAAAACCGTTTCACTGCAATGACGCTGATTGGAGACAGTGTGACTTGCAGTGGAAAAATTGTAGAAAAATTTGAAAAAGATGGAGAAAAATTTATCCGTCTTGAACTGCAAACGAATACGCTGCAGGCACAGACTATTGTTGCTGAAGTAGTGGTCGTTTTAGCATAATATGTCTGCTCCTCTTTCATCATTAAAAATTCTCGACTTTTCCACTTTATTGCCGGGGCCTTTTGCATCAATGCTACTTGCTGATTTAGGTGCAGAAGTTTTACGTATAGAATCGACAAACCGTCCTGATTTAGTGAGAATGCTGCGGTCTAAAGCTAAAGGTGGTTCTGCAACTCATGCGACACTCAACCGCTCTAAGCACTCCCTTGCTTTAAACCTGAAACATCCCGATGCAGTTAAAATTGTTCAGCAATTGGTAGGTAAATATGATATTGTTTTGGAACAATTCCGGCCGGGAGTAATGAAGCGACTCGGATTGGATTATGAGGAACTCAGCATGCATAATCCTGCACTAATCTTTTGTTCTCTCACTGGATACGGGCAAACAGGACCTTATAGAAACCGTGCTGGTCACGATCTAAATTATCTCGCCTTATCCGGAGTCAGTAATTACAGTCGCCGAAAAAATGAATCACCCGTGCCTTTGGGTATTCAGGTCGCAGACGTTGCAGGAGGCTCATATCATACAGTTATGGGTATTTTAGCTGCGGTAGTTCATCGCCAGCAGACAGGCGAGGGGCAGGCCATTGATATCAGCATGTCGGATGCAATGTTTAGTATGAATATCTTTGAAGGCGCAAATTGGCTCGCCGGAGGGGCAGGTGCACAGCCGGAATCGACTTGGCTTAATGGTGGTACGTTTTATGACTATTATCAGACCCAGGATGGACGTTGGGTATCAGTGAGCAGTTTGGAACCTCAATTTTTTGCTGATTTGATTTGTGCTTTGCAACTTCCGGAAACTTTACAGCAAACTCCATTGGATGATGCGGAAGCACAAAATAACTTAAAGAATATTCTCCGGAAACGTTTTTTGGAACGTCCGTGGTCTGAATGGGAATCTGCTTTTACGGATACGGATGCGTGTGTTGAACTGGTTTTAGAATTTCCGGAAGCAATGGATCATCAGCAGTTTAAGGCCAGAAAAATGATTGCGGAAGTCCCTGATTTAGCTGGAACCTCTCAAAAACAAATCGCATCACCATTCAAGTTTTCCGTATGCAAACCGGAATATCGTCACGTTGGCGCTGAGTTGGGCGAGCACACGGATTTGGTTTTGAAAGAACTTGGATATTCTGCCCATCAAATCGAACAACTAAAAAATGACGGAGCATGTGCAGACAATAAAAATAATTAATTGGGGAACAAATGCGGAATAAGCATGAGTTGACTTCTATCACCGGAAAGCTGAATTTGCGCTACATTTTTGGTATGAAGCTCCGCAATTTTAGACAGGAAAAAGGATATGGACTGAAGGAACTTGCAGAAATAACAGGATTATCTGCGTCTTATATTAATGAAATTGAAAAAGGGAAAAAGTATCCAAAAGCAGAAAAAGTGATGATGCTGGCTGATGGATTAGGTGTAGATTACGATGATTTGGTCTCTATAAGCATGACCGGTCGACTCGGTCAAATTTCGGAATTATTTTTTTCTTCTTCTGTTCTGGGATCATTCCCATTTCAGCTTTTTGGAATCACATTTGAA
>DTUH01000075.1 GCA_012964265.1 Candidatus Lambdaproteobacteria bacterium | reverse complement strand
TGCGGAGAGGATTTGCGCAACCCCTGAATCCGGAAAATCCTATAGTCCGTTGTCTTTGGTTGGAGAATTGGGATTTGAAAAAAAGATAATTAAAATAGTTCATCCGGAATCTTTTAGACCTGCACCGAAAGTTGATTCTGCTGTAATACGACTTATTCCTCGCAATTCCGGACTCACTCCTGAAAATGAAAAACGGTTTCTCAGGTGGAGTCAACTGTTGTTTCAGCAGCGAAGAAAAACCCTGATGAATGGAATCCGTCAGCATTATCCGGAATGGTATCAAAATTGCGGAGATTCTCTGCGGGACAAGTTTGAGTTGCGTCGCCCTGAAACCCTGGATTTTAATGAATGGATGAAGCTGTTTAGTGATTACATGCAAAATGAAAAAAATGAAATTTGCCAAGAAATTAGAAATTTCGCAAAAAAAGAAGTTTGAATCCCGTTTTTCGGCATTTAAATTACAGGCTAAGTTTTGTCTTTTTTCCGTACTCTTTAGCTTTATCTTCGCAGGAATTTCTATGGGTGTTGAAACGATACATGCACTCGACTTTTCCGGGAACGGTCCCTTATTTCTTTCAAACAAACAAATCAAGGAGGATTTAGCACAGACAGAACGCCTGTTACGCGAAAACTATGTTCGTTATCCGATACTTGAAAAAACTGGAGTGAACTGGAAAAAAGCATTCCAAAAAATGGCAGATCACTTTTTAACAAACAAAAATCCGACTCTGACACACCATTTTCAAAAGCAACTTATTAAGGGTTTAGAATTTACTGAAGATTCAAATATGCGGACAGATCTATTCTTGAAGAAACGACATTATGTTCAGAGGGTAGAACCAAAAGCAGCATTTTTTTCCGGAATTCGTCTGGCACAGCAACAAGAACGTTTCAGGGTTTTACCCAACTTGAAGCTTGCCAGCAAGATTGTCAATCACTGGTACATCGACTGCGCAACGGCACAAGAAGTTTTCTATCCAATTCTGCCGGAGAGACAGTCCGAAATGCTTTTCATGTTGGGACAACAGGCTAATCATCAGCTTGAACCGCTTAATTGTGAATTTGAAAATGATTCAGGTGAAAAACAAAATATCCGGCTTCCACTCCTTGTTACAGTGGCAGAACTGAACCGACCTGAAATGCCTGTATATAAATTCGTAGGAGGTCGGATCCCATACATCCGCTGGTATAGAGATGGAAAAACTGAAGAGAGAGCGGTTAAGCAATTTCAGAAACTTGCCAGAAAATTGCGAAAAATACCCAATCTAATAATTGACGTACGGGGGAACAAAAGTGGGAGTTTTGCTTTCATTGAAAAGTGGCTCAAGGAATTTACCAGCAACAATTGGAAAAACGTGATAGTGAAAGAACGGCAGACCATATCTATTTTAAAAGGACTCCTGAATCGAGTCCAGTGGAACCTGCATCATTCTTCAGCTCGTTTGCTGATCGGACAAGATCAATTGGAACGGAAACGTCAGCAGTTACTTGCACTCATTGATCATTTCAGGGAAAAAGGAATTGAAGAAAAATGGGTAGAAACAAAATTCATTTTCAATGGCAATAAAAACGCACCGAGGTGGAAAACCCGTCTGATAATACTGACGAACAGGCATTGTGGAAATGGTTGCCAATTTCTGGCAGCCCTGACGAAACAAATCCCTCAGGGCATTCTGATTGGAACTAATACCGGGCCTTTTCCGAGAAACACTTCAAGGCCAATTTTTCAGCTGCAGCATTCCCGTGTCATGCTTTCATTCAGCCATCGACTGCACCTGAATCACCAAGAAAAGCCTGTTTCACCTTCAGGATATCTTCCAGATTACTGGTTCTTTCCACCTATGAAAATCAGTGATATCCAGCGCTTTGTCAGCAAAACCAACTAGTTCAAATAAATTTTATAACATTTCATCAGCTTGAAATACTCAGCTCTTTCTGTCATTATCAAGCGGTATTTAGCCCGTTTTATTTTCCAGAGTTTTACCAATCACGCATAAAACAACAATTTTCTACTGATGATTCTTCTTTTGAAAAATTTGATTCGGATTTCAATTTTTGTTTTTTTGATCTTCCTCAATACATCTTTCCACGGAACTCTTGTAAGTTTATGCGCACCCGTCAAATTAGTGATTCCAATTCAGGCATGGCGCAAGCTTTGGGGTAGAATTTCATACTGGATTGCCGGCGGGTTTATAATCACAAACAATTTTCTTTTGAAAACATTTTTCCAGATAGATTGGGACATTGAAGGTTTAGACAATTTAAGTCCGGATGGAACATATTTGGTAATCAGCAATCATCTTTCCTTGCTCGATATACCGGTAGCACAGGGTATGTTTTACAGACAAATCCCTTTTTTACGTTTCTTTATTAAACAGGAATTGGTGTGGGTGCCGTTTCTGGGACAAGCTCTCTGGGCACTTGAATATCCAACCATGAAACGTTATTCAAAAGAAACTTTGATTAAAAAACCGGAATTGCGAGGAAAAGATTTGGAAACAGCACAGCGTTCCTGCGAAAAATTACTGGGCCGTCCGGTAACAATTTTGAACTATCCTGAAGGAACCCGTTTCACTCACGCAAAAAAAGCCAAAACCAAATCGTCTTTTAACCATTTACTAAAACCGCGTGCAGGTGGAATTCACACAGTTTTGAGTAGTTTAGGCGATCAATTGACTGCCATTCTCAATGTCACCCTGGTTTATCCCGGCCACTCTTCTCCAAATTTGGCTGATCTGATGCAGGGAAGAGTTCCGCGAATTGTGGTGCGGATTGAAGCCCTGAAGCTCGGAAAGGGAGTGGTTCCATCTTTGGAGGAAATTCGCGGCAAAGGGGGATCATTGGCAGTCAGGAAGTGCCTGTTTGAGCTTTGGAAAGAAAAAGACAGCTTAATCAGCAAAATTCAGAACGAATCACAAATGAAGCTGAAAACAATTCAGCCCACCAGTGAACCATCCTCCACTGATTCCCTTGGAGTCAACAACACTACCCCTTTGTCTTCAGAATAGGCGCCAAGCACAAGTACTTCGGATTTGACTCCTGCAATGCGTTTGACAGGGAAATTTACCACTGCGCAAATTTGCAGTCCTGCTAAATCCTCAACTTGATAGTTACCGGTAATTTGCGCAGAACTTGTTTTAATACCGTATTGTCCAAAATCGATTCTCAACGTGTAAGCAGGATTCCGCGCCTTGGGATTGAGTGAAGCCTCCAATATAGTTCCGGTCAGAATATGTACACGTAAAAAATCTTCAAAATTAATTTCTTCCATTGTCTTCTCAGCGAGGTATATTATTTCAGCACATCCTGAAATTAATTGAACAAGTTAATTTCTCTTAACAACGCCTGCAGGGGATGCAGTGGACGAAAACCTTCAAAGCGCTTGATCTGGCTACGACAGGAGAAACCGGTTGTCAAAATGTTTTGGCGCAAAAAATGATCCTCCGGAATTTTCTTCTTCCAGCTTAAATTATAGATTCCACGGGATTCTTCGTAATGTTCTGTTTCA
>DTUH01000074.1 GCA_012964265.1 Candidatus Lambdaproteobacteria bacterium | reverse complement strand
AATCTTTCTGATAATCTTTCTGACAATCTTTCTGATAATCTTTCTGACAATCTTTCTGATAATCCTTCTGAGATTCTTTCGGAAAACAAGAGCGATCCTCTTGTTCAAGATAATAGCTCAAATCAGGGTATTGAATCCGCAATCGATCCTTACAAAGAAAATGAAGAGTAAGAAGTTAAAAAGGAGTCAGGTGAAAAACAGGAATGACAAAGAAATTAAACACAAGACGGAGTGAAATGATCCCATCTAACTTTAAATTCATGAGTAGAATCATTTGGATGTTAATGGGATTGTTGGTTTATGGTTCCGTTGCTCAAGCTAGTCCGCCCAGCGAAAAGATGGATTCCGGAACAGTGCTGATTACATGTCCAAAAAGTTCGGGGTCTGGTTTTCTGCTTGACCAGGGTCGCCATGTTGTCACCAACTGGCACGTTGCAGTCAAATGTGTAAATAAAGGCACGTTAAAGGTGATACACCAAAACGGGCAAAAAAGTTCGGTCGGTCTTCGAGGATATAACGAAAGGAAAGACTTGGCAATCTTGGATTTGAAAACTCCCTTTTCAGGATATAGTGCTCCACTCGTCCCTAGTAACCTGGTTCAAAAAATGGACGATATTTGGGTTAACGGCTATCCTGGAGCAGCCTTTGGAATTGGAGACCGAAACACAAGTCTGGAGCCAACATCAACCAAAGGCATTATCAGCCGTAAGGTTACTTCAAATCGAGTCAAAATGTTTCAGATTGATGCCGCTGTCAACCCCGGCAACTCAGGAGGGCCGGTTTTTAACGAACTAGGAGAAATTGCCGGAATCGCCACGTTGAAATCACAGGTGGAAGTGATGGAGGTTACCCCCCAAGGACCACAGCCCGTAAGGGTGACTCTCGGAGAAGGCATTGCCTGGGCCGTAAGTGCAGACGAGCTGATGGAAGAACTGGATGAGCTTGGAATTCCATATCAGGTGGCAAACACTCGACCGGAATCTGGGCTGGTCGGAACGGTGACCGTCGATGACCGTACTTCTACTAAGATTGCTATTGCTGCAGCCGTGTTAAGCTTGATTGCAATGCTTATTGCTTTCACAAAACAAGGGAGGACAATCATCAAGGAAGTTGTTAACCGATCAGTCGGAACATTAACTCCACCCTCTCAGCCTCAATTAAAAGAGAATAAAACAATGGTTCCAGTACTGCGGGGACTGTCAGGTAGATTTTCGGGAGTTAGTGTTGAATTGGACGACCAGCCTTTAGTAGTCGGTCGAGATCCACGAGTGGCACAATTGGTTTTTCCAGAAGGTGCTCTTAATATCAGCAAACGTCATTGTGTACTTACCTACGATCCAAATAATAAAGGACTCTGGGTTAAGGATTGCTGGTCAACTAACGGAACTTTTGTGAACAAAAATAAACTCTCTTCTGAACATGCTAAGCTGTTATTGCCCGGTGAGTGTTTTTACCTTGCAAATATGGATGAAAAGTTTATGTTCAGCCTTGATCCCAAAGAGACCGCATGAGCCTTCAATATTCCTTAGCTAAACTCACTAAACAAGGTGGGCGTGACTATAACGAAGATACCTTTGGTGCTGACGAGGATAGAGGTATATACGTCGTTGCTGATGGGTTGGGTGGTCATGGTGGTGGTAGTGAAGCTTCACGTATTGCTGTTAAATCAATGATGGAGCTCCTTAGTGATGCAAATTTTGATGATGTATCTCTTCAGGAGGCCATTCTGAAAACCAACGAACTTATTTTGTCTCATCAAAATAGGGAACCTCATCTAGCGAATATGCGAACAACCTTGGTCGTTCTCTGGATTCGTGACGACAAGGCACTCTGGGGACACATTGGAGATTCACGTCTTTATCTTTTTTACAAAGGCAAACGGATTACTCAGACTAAAGACCATAGTGTCCCTCAAGCATTGGTGCAGGCTGGAGAAATAGAACTTGATGACATTAGGTATCATGAAGACAGGAACCGTCTCAGACAGGCACTTGGGCAAGAATCGACCCTAAACCCATCTGTGCAGAATGTTGTTCAGTTGCATTCAGGATTTGCTTTCCTCTTGGTAACAGACGGTTTCTGGGAATATATCTGGGAGGATGAAATGATTGTGGACTGGTGCAAGTCTAAAGACCCAGAAAAATGGCTTGACTTGATGGAAGACAGACTAGTTCGTAAAGTAGAAACGAATCATGACAACTACACAGCCCTTGCGGTCTTTGTGGAGCAGAAAAAACAAGAAACACCAACTAAAATTATAAGTTGATGAAAGAACAGACCTATATTATTGGGCGTGACCCTTCATGTGACATCGTGCTGTCAGACGATTCTGTTAGTCGCCAGCACGCTGAATTGATGGTGAATGAAAAAGGGATTTTCCTGCTCATCGATCAACACAGTACGAACGGCTGTTTCATCCACAGCAAAGGAGCTTGGGAGTCTATCTCTCAGGAAATCGTTAATACAAAGGATCTGGTGAGGTTTGGAGATTTAGAAATCAGTGTTGAGGATTTGATTGCATCCGTGCCAAATCCTCCACCCTCACAATCTCCTCCCACTCCTTCAACCCCTTCAATTAATATTTCTCCTCCACCTTCTCAATACTCTCAGCCAAAAAAACCATGGCTGAAAGGAGACAGGCTAGTACGCTGTCAATGTGGTGCCATCAAGCGTCCCAATGAACCATGTCTAGAGTGCGGTCTATGAATTCACAACCAGATTTCTGGGAACTTCCCAATCGACCAGGAGCGATTTTCCTGTTTTTATCCTCTGGATTGCTGATGCTTGTTGGACTGCATTACTGGATGGAAAGGTTTATTGAAGGAACCTTTTGGCCGGAACTGTTGATAAACCGAAACGGTCAATTTTATCCATTCACTATTCACGCAGTATTGCACCTGTCTTTCTTCATCGGGCTTGCGGAACTTTTTGTGCGATGGAGAGTTGCCGAACGCGAAACAGCTTTCCTGAGAGAAGACTTTCTCCCGGAAGATGAGGAAACGGTTCTTCAGTCCCACGATTTAGGTCCAATCGAGATGACTGTGAAACATCGTTTCGATGCAGAACATGGCTTCCTGCCTTCGCTGATAGACATTAGCATTCTCCAATACTTCTCCAGTCGCTCCGTAGACCAGACGGTTTCAGTACTCAACAGTAGTATGGAACTAATTGGGCACCGCCTTGATCTGCGCTACAATCCAATTCGTTACCTAGCCTGGCTTATTCCTACGATTGGATTTATTGGTACTGTTTTAGGCATTGCACTGGCCTTACACGATATGGATCCAGTTGCTCCCGACCTCAAAAAGGTTACGCAGAACCTCGGCATGGCTTTTTACACCACCATTATCGCTCTCTGCTGGAGCGCAATACTAGCATTCATGATCCACTATGTTCAGGCCCGCGAAGAAAGAAGCCTTAACGAAGCTGGTCATTACACATTGCGTAATCTGATTAACCGTCTTTATACCGGAGAATGAAATCTAGCCCCTAATTAAAACGGATCTATCTCCAATAAATTGAAAATACGG
>DTUH01000073.1 GCA_012964265.1 Candidatus Lambdaproteobacteria bacterium | reverse complement strand
AGTGAACAAACAATGCAGGATAATTCGATTTACTTTGACAAACTGGAGGAAGTGCTGCGTCATGTGGTCACCATCCTATTTTGATAGACCTTACCCAATTGAATCATTGCGGCGGTACTGAGCATATTAAGCACCATTTTCTGAGCAGTTCCGGCTTTCAGACGAGTGGAGCCGACCAGCACTTCCGGTCTAACCTGAACACAGATAGCGACATCAACATTTTTCAGTAAAAGTGAATGTGAATTGCACGCCAATCCAATTTTGGCCGCGCCTTATTGACTTGCGTATTCCAAGGCAGCCAAAACAAATGGCGTAGTTCCGCTGGCAGACAACCCCTACACTACATCTTGTTTATTAACTCCGACATTTTGCATTGCGGTTTCTCCAGCACCTTGATCATCCTCTGCACCTGCTATCTCATCAGTCTGTGCCGTTACTCCGCCGGCAATAATGCCATGAACCATTTCCGAAGAGACTCCAAAAGTCGGCGGACATCCCGATGCATCCATTACTCCCAGACGACCACTCGTACCTTCTCCAACATAAAACAGTCTCCCACCTTTTCGCAAACAATCTGCAATCAACTGCACAGCTTTGACGATTTCTGGAAGTGACTGCTTGACGGATTCAGCGACGTTTTTATCGTCATCGTTCATCATTTGCACTATTTCCAGTGCAGACATTTTGTGTAAATGAATGGTTTGGGAATTCACTTTACCGCTCATAAACTTTTCAAGAAGTAGGCTGATCATTTTGAAATGTGAGCCATTAACGCAGCTCCTGCAACAGGAGAATATTTAGGGGAAGGCACATTATTAAGACCGATTTTCTGCATCAACAAACGGCGCAAGAGCGTATCTGAACTCAGTAAACCACCTGCGAACATCACTGGAGGGTCCGAGGAATCAAGCTTTTCGACAACGTTCAAATAAAGTTGGTACAGTTGTTCAGCCCCATCTTCTATAATTCGCTTCGCTGCCAAATCTCCTGCATCAGCACACGCTAAAACTAGTGGAGCCATTTGAGATATTTCCCGATTGTGTCGTTCCGGATTATAAATCCAGTTAATCAAATCATCCGCAACAGAGAATTTTAAATGTTGGAATGTTTTTCGATAAAGTTCGGTTTTCTTCTCACGGCCATCGGCTACACGAGTTGCCGACTTCAGCATTTCCAAACCAAGCCAATAGCCGCTTCCTCCATCATCCAACAAATAACCCCAACCTCCTGAATGGGCGAATTCACCGGAAGCATCAATCCCACAAGCTGCGCTTCCTGTTCCGGAAAGAACTAAAATCCCAAAACGTTTTCCATGTGCTCCTATCAGCGCAATTTCATAATCCGGAGCTACGGTGATTTTTGCGTTTGGAAGAATAGAAGTAAGAACATTCCGCAGCCATTCCGGATTTTGCGCTGCTCCGGCCATGCCAGCGCCGATGAACTGTATCGTTGAGGAATCAATTCCTGCGTTGTTAATAGATTCAATTAGTGAAGTCTTTAGCAACTCTTCCGCTTGCGAAAATCCAAGAACACTTGGGTTGGCGGTTTCAGCTCTTTCGTTAAGATGGATACATTCCAGGTTCTCGGAAAAAATTCCAACCCGCAATGTGGAACCACCTCCGTCAATTCCTATTGAAATCATGTTTTTCATTTTTGGAGAAACTGTCAGCTCCCATATTGTATGCAAAATTTCGCCACAATTTTTGTCATTTTCATGTATCGTAAATTCGTAAAAAGACGATTTATTAATTCCTCACAATAAATATTATTACTGTCGAGTGTTTCATGTATTCTGCAGTTTTACAAAGAGTTCGGCAAAAAGTTCGTGCCGGCATGTATCATTTAACACAACATGCAATTGAAGAAATGAATCATGATGATTTCTTTGTTGAAGACCTGGAACATGGGATATTTAGTGGAAAAATCACTGAGCGTCAAAAAGATTTAGTCACAGGAGAGTGGAAATATGTTATAATCGGAAACTCCACTCAAAAACATAAACAAATTGGTGGTATCGAAAGAAAAACATAATGTCATCATCATCACCGTTTTTTGGAAAGTTTCAAAATGATTTGTCCAAATTGTGATCAAAATTCAGCACACATAGAAAAAACTACGCAGAGCCTCAAAGTTTTTGGCAAAGAGGAATACATTCTCATTCAAGATATTCCTGTCACTAAATGTGATTCGTGCCATGAAACTCTATTTGATGCGCAAGTTGTCAAACAGTTGGATGAATACAGAAAAAACCCCAATCTGGCTGAAGAAAAACCGATAAGAGTCGCTCGTTTCCCCAAAGTAGCCTGAGGACAAATTTATAGATAAAACGATTCAACTACCATAAAACCGGCTCAAGGTTCTGGCGGTGTGCCGGATATCGTCCAAACGCTTTGAACCTGCTTCACGTTCAATGGCCAGGGCACCCTGGTAACCGATGCGGGTTAATGTTTTCAGGAATTCTTCATTGTCAAAATCTCCTTCGCCCCATGGCACCTCCTTACCCCACTCACCGGCAGCAGAACTTCTCCGCGCGTCTTTGATATGCACGTGTTTGACCCAGGGGGACAGCGTTTCCAAAGCCAAAATCGGATCGCCTTTACCATATAAAATCATGTTCGCCGGATCAAAATTTACGCCCAATGCCGGATGAGAAAGTTCTTCCAAAAAATCCCGTAACGTTTCCGCATTTTCCTGTCCGGTTTCCATCAAGATCATCACATTTTTCTTCTCCGCCGCATCGGCCAAAAACTGTACCCGTCCCCGCAATTTTGTTTTAGTCTTGTCGATAAAACCGAAATGGAATGTCAAAAATTCCAGTTTGAGAGAAGCAGTTAAATCAATGGCTTTTAAAACTTTTTGTTGGTTTGTTTCCCAATGTCGGTCCGGAACGATTCCGCCGGTTTGTTTGATTGTTTTGAGTGTCGAATAGTCCTCCTGCGCAAATCCGATCATGGCTGCAGTTGGTTGCCATTGGTGTTTTTCAACGGTTTTCAGATATTCCGGATCCGTATCTGAAGTTCCGGGTTCGAGAGCCAAAGCCGGATCGAGGGAAAGATGAAGATGTGTTATTCCGGAAGCACTCATCACTTCTTCTAAAACCGAAAAGTCATTTCCCAGCGACCATGTTCATCTTTCACATATTTCTTTCAATCCTGATGCTCAAACATATTATTGCAACAAATTACTTTTTATTCTGTCATCGGGGTTCTAAGAAATGTCTGGACAAAGTAAAATTAATCCGTTAGAGTCCTGCAATTGGGTTAGAATAAAAAATGTTAACGTTAACATAACACTTGCTTTTACAGCCTAAAAGTAAACAAGGTAAATGTCAACAACAAATATTTCAAATAGAGATTATTTATGGAAATCCTGATCCGTGATTCCTTTGAAACGGGTGCACAGATGGCCGCAAGTGTAGTCCGTAAAATTATTCAGTCAAAAGAAAATCCTGTTCTGGGCCTGGCGACAGGCGGAACTCCGTTGCGAATGTATCAGGAATTGATCCGGATGAAGCAGGAGGAGGAAATGAGTTTCAGGAACTGCACAACATT
>DTUH01000072.1 GCA_012964265.1 Candidatus Lambdaproteobacteria bacterium | reverse complement strand
ATTCCTGAGTTAGAAAAAAGCAAAGTCGGATCATCATTAGGAACGACAGGGGCACTTCTTACAAAACGATGGCCACGGTCTTCAAAAAATGAGATGAACTCCTGTCGAATTTCTTTTGAGTTTTTCATTATCCGCTTTGCATTGTCAGTGGTTGTTTTTTGAGAACAGAAGTTCGGGGATGGAAGGCGGGAGTGGATTTGAAAGGATCCTCTTGCAACCGACCGCCGGCGTAGGCAACAGGTTGCTGAATGCTAAAATCAACGAGCCATGAATTCGACGACAAGGTGATCTTCCACTTCAATTGGAATTTCCTCACGTTCCGGAATCTGCACAAGAGTACCGGAATAGTTTTTGGCATCACGCTGAATATAACCTAATTTCTGCTCAAAGAAATTATACCAATCCTTGTATCTTTCAACTTTTTGACTTTTCTCCCTCAGTTGAACGACATCACCGGGACTTAGCTGATAACCTGGTTTATTGACTTTTTTTCCATTCACAGTCAGATGGCAGTGAACCACCATCTGGCGTGACGCGCGTAATGTTCCGGCAAAACCCATGCGGTAGGTCATATTGTCCAGGCGGGTTTCGAGTGTTTGCACAAGTGCGACGTTCGTTTGCTTACGAACCCTGGCTGCTTTCTCGTAATAGCGTCGCAGTTGTTTGGAACCAATTCCGTAAAAGGCTTTGAGCTTTTGAGTCTCTTTCAACTGTTGACCAAAAGGGGATATCTTGGCTTGACGGTTTGCCCCATGCTGACCCGGACGGTTGGGACGGCGACTCAGAGTAAGTGCCGCACTTGGGCTGCCAATCAGATTGACACCGAGCGCACGGCAAACTTTATGTTTAATGGTAGATTTTCCTGGCATATTTTCTAATTTCGTTCAGATGGCACCTTTGGAGGACTATAGAATGATAAAAAGCTGAGAATTTTTTTCTTCTCAAAAGTTCGTTCTCAATGAAAAATTTTCAGGATGCCATCCCATAAAATGGGTCCGACCGATTATTCATGCTTCAACGAGAACATTAGAATAGACTAAAATTATCTGTGAAAAAATGGAATTTGTCAATTGAAAATGGACAGACGATTGAAGTTCTTTATCAAAACTTTCTGAAAAGTAAGAATGTTCTTGACAAATACTATCATTAGAATAGACTTCAATTTCCAAAATATTGTTTTTTTTCATTCAAGTACACTGTTAAATTATTTTGTCAGCTCAAGCTACCATCCTCCAGGTTGAAAATATTGCCACGCGTTTTCGTACGCAGGATGGCGTGGTGCATGCGGTAAACGGAATCAGTTTCGAATTGAAGGAAGGCGAATTGCTGGGTGTCGTCGGTGAGAGTGGTTCCGGAAAAAGCGTGACCATGATGTCGCTGCTAAAATTGCTGCCCATGCCTCCTGCAGAAATTGTTTCTGGAAAAGCCAATTTTGAAGGACAGGACTTGATTCCCCTGAATACAAATCAGTTGAGAAAAATTCGTGGTGGAAAAATCGGTTTCATTTTTCAGGATCCGATGACTTCACTCAATCCCGTTTTGACCATCGGTTACCAGTTGGGAGAACCGATGCGTGAACACCTTGGAATGAGCCGCAGGGAAGCTCGAAAACGTTCGGCGGAACTGCTGGAACTGGTAGGAATTCCAATGGCGGAAAACCGCTTAAACGATTTTCCTCATCAATTTTCAGGTGGTATGCGTCAGCGTGTTATGATCGCCATTGCACTGGCCTGTGATCCAAAGGTGCTCATTGCCGATGAACCTACCACAGCTTTGGATGTGACAATCCAGGCACAGATTCTGGACATAGTCAAACGACTCCGCAAGGAACTCGGCATGGCCATTATCTGGATTACACATGATCTAGGAGTAGTCGCCGGATTGGCCGACCGTGTTGCAGTAATGTATGGAGGGTTCATAGTTGAAGAAGCTCCGGTGGATGAACTTTATGCGAATCCAAAGCATCCTTACACACAGGGATTGCTGAAAACACTACCCAATCTTAAGGGAGAGCGTTCCAAACGGTTGGAAAGCATCATTGGTCAACCGCCTGATCTTCTCGGTAAACCAGAGTCTTGTCCTTTCGCCCCGCGCTGTACCCAAACCCTTGAACGTTGCCTGAAGGAAAATCCCAGTTTAATTAACAGAGGAAACAATCACAAAGTGGCCTGCTGGTGGAATCATGAATCCTGAGAAAAAACATGACTTCTGAAGCACCAAAAGTTCTGCTGAAAGTCGAAGGCTTGACCAAACATTTTCCGATTACCAAGGGGGTTTTCCGCCGACAGGTTGGAGCGGTCAAAGCAGTGGACGGAATTTCCTTCGAAATACTCCAGGGGGAAACCCTTGGTTTAGTTGGTGAAAGCGGATGCGGGAAATCAACAACCGGCAGGGTGATCCTTCAGCTCTATCCCGCAACTGCAGGAAAAGTGACTTTTAAGGGACGTGACTTGATGTCCCTCAGTAAAGAGGAGCTACGTAAGCAGCGTCCACAAATGCAGATGATTTTTCAAGATCCGCAAGACAGCCTGAATCCAAGAATGACAGTGGGCAGTATCATCAGTGAACCTTTAGTAGAACATGGAGAATTCAAGGGCAAAGCACGTCGGGATCGTGTAGAACAATTGTTGGAATCTGTCGGGATGAATCGGGAATACACCAATCGCTATCCCCATGAATTTTCTGGAGGTCAACGGCAGCGGATCGGCATAGCGCGTGCGCTTGCACTAAGTCCGGAATTCATCATCTGCGATGAACCGATCGCTGCACTGGATGTATCGATTCAGGCCCAGGTGGTCAACCTTTTGGAAGAACTCCAGGAGGAACTTGGTTTGACTTACCTTTTCATATCACACGATTTAAGCATGATCCGCCATATTGCTGATCGGGTTGCGGTAATGTATCTTGGACGGATTGTCGAGTTGGCCAGCAGTGAATCCTTATACAGTACCCCACTGCATCCATATACCCAGGCCTTGCTTTCTGCTGTTCCAATACACGATCCAAAACTGGAAAAGAAACGTAAGCGGGTAATCCTCACGGGTGACGTGCCGAGTCCGGCAAATCCGCCTTCGGGTTGCCACTTCAGCATCCGATGCCCAAGGGCCGAGCAACGCTGCTTTAAAGACTCTCCGGAATGGCGGGAAATCACTCCGGGACATCAAGTGGCCTGCCATCTGGTATAAAAGATTAAAACAATGTTGACATATTTAAAAAGAACTGTACAATGCGTAATCTCTCTGTTTCTTTAGCCTTGCAAAGCTTCAGCTTACGGAAGATTATACAAACGGGCTGCCGGCTGTGTAGCAGGCGCCTTCATCACGGCAAACCGGGGGATCCGGAATGCTTTTTTTGTCAGTTAATTTTCACCTGACCTTTTTTCATAACAATAAGGAGATAATATGAAAAAAACGATTAATATCTTGTTAAGCTTGGCTTTTGCTGTTTGTTTAACAAGTACCGTTCAAGCCAAACGTGGCAGTGACGGTCAATTAAACCTGCTGTACTGGCAGGCACCATCAACCATGAATCCAAATCTTTCAGGGGGAACCAAGGA
>DTUH01000071.1 GCA_012964265.1 Candidatus Lambdaproteobacteria bacterium | reverse complement strand
TTGCTGGTAACTGACTTTCACCATGAAAACCTGAACTTCAATATCAAAAAAAGCGCAAGCAAAAGCCATGGCAGACCCCCATTGTCCTGCACCGGTTTCAGTCGTGATTTTTTTGATTCCGGCTTCTGCGTTGTAAAAGGCCTGTGCCACTGCAGTATTTGGTTTGTGACTTCCGGCCGGGCTGACACCTTCATATTTGTAATAAATTTTTGCCGGAGTGTCTAGCGTCTTTTCCAAACGCCTTGCACGGAACAGCGGTGAAGGTCTCCACTGTTTGTAAATGTCGCGTACCGGTTCCGGAATTTCAAGATAACGTTCACCGGACACCTCCTGCATAATAAGAGACATTGGAAAAAGCGGCGCAAGGTCATCCGGACCTACCGGTTCATGTGTTCCCGGATGCAGCACAGGCGGAGGCGGCTCCGGAAGATCCGCGACAATGTTGTACCAATCTTTTGGAATTTCAGATTCAGGAAGCAAATATTTGATCGTATCACTCATAACGGTTCCTTATAAAATAAAGAGAAATAAAAAAGGTGGCAATTTTACTGTAAATCCACCACCACACGACCTCGCTGACCACCAGCAAGTATCTTGTCAATCTCTGGATCCAGTGTTTCCAGAGTACAGTCAATTGTCAACTGTTCCAGTTGCGGGAATTTCCAAACGCCTGCAAGTTTGCTCCAAATTTCACGACGCAGATTCGTAGGAGTAAATCCGGAATCAATTCCCAGTAAGCTCACTCCACGTAAAATAAACGGAAAAACCGTCGTTGGTAAATCAGATGAAGCAACCAGTCCTGTAGCCGCCACAGCACCTCCGCGTTTTGTTGCCTTGAGTAACGAGGCCAAAGTAGTGCCTCCCACTGTATCCACTGCTCCAGCCCAGCGTTCTCTCAGCAAGGGTTTTTTCGATTCGTCGTTTACATCCTCACGACCGATTATTTCAGCTGCACCCAGGTCTTGCAGAAATTCAGTTTCATCTTTTTTTCCAGTTGAGGCAACCACGTTGTAACCAAGATGTGCAAGCAACCCCACTGCGACACTTCCAACACCTCCTGTGGAACCTGTTACAGCTATTTCTCCCTGCTCAGGAGTAACACCATGTTTTTGCAGAGCATGAGCTGAAAGAGCTGCCGTATATCCCGCAGTGCCGTAAATCATGGCATCCTTAAAAGAAAGTTCTTGCGGAAGCGGAACCACCCAATCAGCAGGTACGCGGATGTATTGTCCAAAACCTCCGGAGGTATTCATTCCTAAATCGTAACCGGTTACAATCACAGAGTCACCAACTTTGAAGCGTGAATCTGAACTTCCCACAACCTCTCCGGATGCGTCTACTCCTGGCGTATGCGGATAATTACGGGTTACTCCCGGATTTCCAATACAGGAAAGTCCATCCTTGAAATTCAAAGAAGAATAGCGTACCCTCACCAACACTTCGCCTTCCGGAAGATCGCTTATTGTACGCTCAGTTACTTCACGCGAATAAGTTTTTTCACCAGTCCTACTGACCACCAAAGCACGAAAAGTAGTATCACTCATAGATTATTTTTATAAATTAGTTTAGTCAAAAAATTTTACTAACGGTTCGATGACCGCAAGGTCTTTTTCATTACACGTCTCCAGCCAGGATTCTTCTTTTCCGATTTTAACAATCAGCGCAGGTCCCCAAAAGGCATTTTCATTAAATTCCCATTCCGTTTGTCTTTCCTGCGATGCACCTTCTCCATCGAAGTACGCGAGAAAAGGTCCACCCAAACCTTCCATATCTGTAGAATAACAGCGTAACAACTCACAAAGCATGTCCAAATCAAGAGTTTCTTCAATAAGTTCAATACTCTGCTCATCCGGATCAATATAAATCCATGTACCAAATTGACTAAAATCCGGTTTCATCTGATTTTCTCAAACTCAACATGAAGAAAATACTAAAATAAACGCAGTTTGAAATCGCAGTCAAAATTTGTTTCTGATATACTGTGTTTCTTCAAAACGAAGTATTCAAGAAAAAAATGTCAAAACCCTTTGTTATAATTTACACCGACGGCGCGTGTTCACCCAATCCTGGAATCGGAGGCTGGGGAGCCGTTTTGATTTCCAATCAACACAATCTCCGCAATGAACTTTCAGGCGCAGAAATAGACTCTACTAACAACCGCATGGAAATGACTGCTGCCATCAAAGCCCTTGAAGCCTTGAAAAAACCATGCAAGGTCAAACTCTACACTGATTCCAGTTATGTAAAAAATGCGTTTGAGAAAAACTGGCTCAAAAACTGGCAGAACAACGGCTGGAAAAGTAAAGGGAGAAAACCTGTTGCAAATAAGGACCTCTGGCTTCGGCTGCTTGAAGTCAGTCAGAAACACGAAGTTTCATGGCACTGGGTCAAAGGACATTCCGGAGATGTCGAAAATGACCGCTGCGACGAACTTGCTGTTCAAGCCAGAAAAGAGCTGGCAAAGTCCATTTAATCCAGGCTCACCTGAACAGCCGAATAGTTCTATCACTATAAATTATCCTTTACTGCCTGTATTATTTCCTGGACCTGAGCATCTGTGAATTTTCCGTCAATACTATAAAGCACCTTCCCATCTTTGCCGAACAGCATGACGTCAGAGTTATCGTCACTCAAGCCCCATTTTTTAACAAGCGTTTTTTCGAGGTCCTTGACATAAACAGTTGATTTATATTCCTCTTGTTTGCTTTTTAATTTTATATTGATCGCCAAATTGGGCAACCAGGTCGCGTCCATATTGACAACGGCAACCGAACCGTATTTTTCTTCAGGAAAATTTTCTGCCTTGAGGGCTTCACTGACATGATTGTTGAGATCCGATTCGTCCGGATCTACATAAAAAAGGACAAGTACTTTTCCGGAAACCAGTTCCTCACTGCTCCACGGAGTGCCATCAAGTCGACCGCCTAAATCGCCCTCAAGCACAATTTTAGGCGGAATTTCTCCAATCGGCAATTCTGCAAAGGTTAATGCTGAAGACAGTAGAAAAAACGTTAAAATGGTTAGTGTTCTCAAAGCATTTTTCATAGATTAAAGATTAATGCAAAAGGTCACAGTATTCCTAAATTTGACCAATTGAAAGACAAAAATACTTTTATCCGGAAACAGGTGCCGGAATATCCGGAAGATTCAAACAAGCCGGAAGTTTAATTGAACCATCTTTTTGCTGACCATTTTCAATGAGGGCAATCAAGGTTCGAGAAACCGCAATCGCCGTTCCGTTGAGCATATGGACAAATCTGTTTTTTCCAGTTTCCTGATCTTTAAAGCGAATGTTCATTCGACGTGACTGATAGTCTGTACAGTTTGAGGTAGACGTCACTTCACCCCATTTTCCACGTCCCGGCATCCAGGCTTCCAAATCATATTTTCGAAATGCAGGTCCGCCGAGATCGCCCGCGCAAATATTGACCAACTGATACGGTATTTCCAAATCCTGATAAATCTGCTCCTCAATTTCACGCATTTTTTCATGCATTTCTTCTGACTTATCTGGATGGGTAAAGGCAAACATTTCTATTTTAGAAAACTGATGTACC
>DTUH01000070.1 GCA_012964265.1 Candidatus Lambdaproteobacteria bacterium | reverse complement strand
CTCCGGATGCGGACTATGAAACAAAAACTCACTCAAACGGAGTCCCGGATACTGAATCAACTGACCCAGTTTTTTTAAGGTGGTTGCCCTTCTTTGGAAATCATGGGCGCATATCATTCCAAAGTTAAGATTGCCTAAACTTCCGATAAAAAATCCAATTAGACAACCAGTAAAGATGATCACCTCCAAAGTCGTATCACCGAAAGCGTTCAAACCGTAACTCAGGCGTACCAGAAATGTACACAACATAATCGCAATAGCCGCCGACAGGAAGCATAATAAATAAATCGGTGGGAATTTAAGCTGATACACCGAACTCAGAATTTGATGCAGAACAAAACCGGCGGTAACTTCATCCTTTCCATTGCAGGCGGTCTCCGCTGTGAACAACTCATCTGTCGGATGTTTCCGGAGCCGGCCGTTGGTTTCTTCGTCCATTTTGAATGAAATCCCCTGCAGGGTGACATCGTTTTCATCCATCGCACAGACTAATTCATCTTCAATTAAACCGGGATGATTTCCGGGATTTGTCCAACCGTTTCCCACCAGGCGGCGGTTGGTTTGATCCTCAGTCCAGTGAGGAGCGGGGCGACTGAGTTGTGCATAATCTTCCGGACGGTAATAGCCGTATTTAACGGAAACAATCAAACCACGCAAAGAGAAAAAAAGATAGGCCATGATAATCTGAAACAGATCAACATTTTGCACAAGACTCTCAGGAGCAAAAATTCTCAGTAACAGGGTGGTCACGACTAACCAGTAAAGGGGATAGAAAAAGACCCAAAAAAAGATGTGATTGCCGCGCGAATTGTGCTTCCGCGAACACACAAACAGGCAGCGGTGGTTCATCACATGCCAGGCTCTTGAGAGCGAGCGTTCGACCAACAGAACCGCAATCGGAGAAATCAACACCGGAGGCAGGTTCTCGTAAAGCATGGTGGTCCAGAACTGTTTCCAGGAGAATTCTACCGGAGTGTGAAGGGTGTGTAATTTATCTTTCGGAATTGAACTTCGCAGTTTGGCCGCATCGAGGCTATTGGAAAACTGAGACAACAGTTGCTCATCTTCCTCTTTTGAGGGCTGCCTTTTATGGAGCAACGATTGGTTTTTGTGGTGCTTCACTTCAGGAAACGCGGGTTCTGAGATTGCATGATCCATGTTTTCTCTTTTTAAACTTGTTTCAAATGGGATAAATTATATGCTTTCTGCGTCTTATCCCTGCTTCTGTTGTTCTGAATGAAAATGCAACGCAACTAATTTATTTGTTTTCACTTTTTATCTAAGCTTATATGTTTAATTTTGGTCCACTGAAAAGCCTCACACTTGTCATCCCGGACTTGATCCGGGATCCAGAACCCCCGTCTGTTGGGAAAGTGATTTACGGCAACGCCCCTGGATTCCCGCTTCCGCGGGAATGACAACTTTTAAGTGAATTAAGGGAACCAGATACTTAATTATAAAATTAACAATAACGCTCGACGCCGACAATCTGCTCATCCGAGTAGCGGTCGCCATGCGCAAATCCGACAGGCAAAATACGTTCAATTTCTGTCCGGTCTTCATCTGTAAGTTTAATCTCAGCCGCACCCACCCACTCCTTTAGATGTGCCGCGCTTCGTGTTCCGGGAATCGGAATCAGATGCTCGCCTTGATCCAGAATCCAGGCCAGAGCGGCTTCAGTTGTGCTCCAGCCCCGTGAACGTGCAAAGTCACGGAAACGGGAAATCAATTTGCAGTTGGCGGAGAAATTCGGTTCCAGAAAACGAGGCATGTTTTTGCGGAAATCTGTATCAGGGAAACCGGAAGGATCTGGGAAAGTATCCGTTAACATAGCTCTTGCCAGAGGCGAAAAAGGTACAAAAGCAACACCCAGCTCAGCGCAGGCCTTCAGCATACCAAGATCCGGATAACGCGTCCAGAGAGAATATTCATTCTGCACTGCCGTTACCGGATGTACTGCGTGCGCCCTGTACAGCGACGAAGGGGCTATCTCCGAAAAACCGAAACCGCCGATTTTGCCCTCGTCTTTGAATTTAGCCAGTGTTTCCGTAACGTCTTCAATCTCAATCGACCAGTCCCGGCGGTGTATGTAGTAAAGCTCCACATGCTCAACCCTTAAGCGTTTCAGAGAACCTTCCAGTGCCTTGCGCAATGCTGGTTCAGAATTGTCATTCTCTCCCCGCTTCCCTCCGACAACTATTCCGCCCTTGGTCGCAATATTGAAGCGGTGTCCCCTGGTCTGCTGGTATTCTCCAATCAATTCTTCAGAATAGCCATTTCCATATAATTCGGCTGTGTCCAGAAAAGTAATTCCATGATCCCGTGCAGCGTCGAGGCAATTAAAGCTTTCTGCTTTATCTGTGGATCCGAAAAATCCTGCAAAGCTCATGCAGCCGAGGCCAATGGCCGAAACCTGCGGACCGTCAAGGCCCAGTTTTCGTGTTTTCATTTGTTTGTCCTTATAATTTGCTGGATCAAAAAGGCCGTTTATCATTTCTGATAATTCGCTTTCCACTCTCCGAATGTCATACCATAGACAATTTCTTTGGCAGAATCAACAGTGATCTCCTCGCCCCGCTCCGTCGCCTCGGCGGAATACCACTTGGCAAGGCAGTTGCGGCAGAAGCCTGAAAGGTTCATCAGGTCAAGGTTCTGCACATCCTTGCGTGAATCAAGGTGACTCAGTAGCTTCCTGAAAACCGCGGCTTCGATTTCTGTACGTGTCTCTGTTTTCATATTTTTTCCTTTCTGTATTAATGGTAATTAAGGGAACACGATATTTAATTCTTAAAAGCCGAATTAAATTCATGTCCCCGTAATTCTTCAGGTCTTTGGATATCCGCTCATGTAAAGAATTTTTTTTTGAAGCAAGTCCTCCGAAATTCCACTAACCGATCAGATCGAGGACAAGCTCTGGGGGAATGTAAATTAAGTGTTACTGAAAGCCACGCTTAATAATTGTAACCGACCACGGATTCCTGCCCTATCTGCCAAAGCGCTTTTCCGCTTTTTCCTGACTGACATCACAGGCTTCCCGGATAGTATCTAACTGGCTGTCGTATTCAACAAGACAGAAAATAAATTCTGTTCCTTTTCGCAGTCGATATTTGACGACCAGAACTTCTCTTTTCAGGTTCTGATACGGTTTCAGTCCAGGACGTGATTCAATTTCGCTTTGCTTTTCAAGAACCTCCCAGCCTTGTCGCTTCAACTCCAACACGCTCCGGAATTCGGCTGACTTGTCTGCATAAATGAGATTCCACTCCGTCCAGTTGAAAAATAGTAAGCAGAAGGTTGCGGCCAGGAACAGCTTTTTCATTATTACCATTTCTCAATGTAGGTACGCAGATCTAGTTCAAATGTCCAGGCCTGTGGTGACTGATTATAGAGATATTCGTAGCCATCAACAATGCCTTCGATTTTTATCATTCCATCTTCTCCGAGTTTTTTGGCAAGTTCAGGCAGATGACGCATAATCTTGTCCCCAGCTATGGCGCCGTCAATCACAACGTGTCCTACATGAATTCCCTTCGGACCATATTCCTTGGCCATCGCCTGAGCA
>DTUH01000069.1 GCA_012964265.1 Candidatus Lambdaproteobacteria bacterium | reverse complement strand
ACCAACTCGTCAACAACTTCCTGGCTTTGATTTTTAAGCATTAGGTTGAAAACAATCTTGTCAGTGCACCAAGTTTGTCTTGAGGAATTGTTCAGCAACTTGGATTATATTTCTAAATACACCAAACTTCATAACATCGAAAAGTAGTCTGGAGGAATTTCAAAAGCTAAAAAATGACCCAAAATTCAGTTGAAACTGTTATTGCTCAAGCACGTGCTGCACAAGTACAATTTGAAGAGGCAGGCCAGGAAGTAGTTGACGAGTTGGTTGTCGGTTTGGCCTGGGCAATTCTTGAACCGGAAACAAACCGTTCTCTCGCGGAACAGGCCGTCAGGGATACCGGACTCGGAAATGTGGAAGACAAAATATTTAAGAATCACCGCAAGACGCTGGGACTTTTGCGAGATTTAAAAAACGCACCTTCATGCGGAATCATTAGAAAACTTCCGGAAAAAGGGTTGGTGGAAATTGCCCGGCCGGTCGGTGTGGTAGGAGCAATTACTCCCTCGACTAATCCCATCGCTACACCACTCAACAAAACTCTCAACGCAATCAAAGGCCGAAATGCAATTATCCTTGCCCCTTCGCCAAAGGGTGAAGCTGTTTGTCAACGGGTTGTTGATTTGTTGCAAAAAGTTTTACGCAGTTTGGGACATCCGGAAAACCTCATCCAGAAACTCCCCGCACCGGTCAGCAAAGAAGGGACTCATGAATTAATGCAAATGGTTGATCTCGTTGTGGTAACAGGTTCACAAAACAATGTCCGTGCTTCCTACCGCAGCGGCACACCGGCGATTGGAGTGGGCGCAGGCAATGTTTCATCAATCATAGATGAAACCGCTGATCTTGTTGCCGCCGCACAAAAAATCACTGCATCAAAAACATTTGACAACGCTACCAGTTGTTCTTCTGAAAACAGCGTTGTAATTGTAGATGATGTGTATGACAAAGCAATCTCGGCTTTGGAAAGTGAAGGTGGTACTCTGTTGAATCCGGAAGAAACACAAAAATTGCAAAACACTTTGTGGATACAGGGCAGGCTCAATCAGGATTTAATCGCAAAGTCCGCTCCGGAAATAGCGGAAGCAATTGGACTTCAACGTACTGAAATGAAAAAAATCAAAATGCTGATGGTCGAGGAAACCGGCACGGGACGGAAATTTCCTTTTTCCGGCGAAAAACTCTGCCCGGTTTTGACCGTTTATCATGCCTCAAATTTTGAAGCGGCATGTGCACAAGTCCGGAAAATCTATGATTTTCAAGGCAAGGGGCATTCAGTAGGTTTGCACTCAACTGACGAATCCCGGCCTCTGCAAATTGGTTTTAAACTACCTGCTTGCCGAGTGATTGTAAACCAGGCGCATTGTTTTGCCACCGGAGGCAGTTTCGATAACGGACTGCCGTTTTCACTCTCTATGGGCTGCGGCACTTGGGGCGGTAACTCTATAAGTGAAAATCTAAACTACAGACACTACCTGAACATTGTCCACATCGTGCGCCTAATTCCTCCGGTTGAACCAAGTGATGAAGAAATTTTCGGAGATTATTGGACAAAGCACGGGCGTTAAAATACTTGAACTAAATTACTGATATTTTTAATTAAATGAAGTAGACATAATAAGTAATACAATTACAGTTGTAAGTTTTTCCCGCATACATGTAAATCAATTCCACATTCAGGTCGAGGAAAAGAATTTCAAAAACTTACAAGTTTCTGGATTCCCGCTTCCGCGGGAATGACAAATTTATGTGACGTTATCCTAACATAACAAAATAAAAAATGAATCCAGCAGGACAAACCATTCGCAGTTTGATTGATCAGCACGCTGAACTCTCGCCGCATCAGCCGTTCGTGGTCTATCCGGAAACCGGAATCCGACACACCTGGAGCGAATTTCAAGCACGAGTTCAATCGATGGCCCAGCATCTGTCGAACATGGAATTCCCCCCGAATGTTCCGGTGGCAGGTTTACTCGGAAACGGCCAAGCAGCTCTGGAATTATTTTTGGGAGGGATGTACGGAGGCTTTCAGATTCTGCTGGCTAATCCTTTGTCCGGGGCTGATATTCTGGCTCATGTTCTGGAACATTCAGAATCTACAACGCTTTTTGTAGATCCACAGCATAAGGAATTGGCAAAGCAAGCAATTTCTCAACTTGCTGACAAACCTCAGCTGATTCCACTTCGGGCAGAAAACGGTCCGGATTCAAAGTCGATTGTTCCGTACGAAAAATTATCAACCCCAAAACCTTGTCCGGAAGATGCTGCACTGTTAATTTATACTTCCGGAACTACGGGACGACCAAAGGGAGTAATTCACACGCACGAGAGCTTGCTGCACGGTGGATGGAATACCGTAGTCGCCCATGAATTGACTCCGGAAGACAACAGTTTATGCGTTTTGCCGCTTTGCCATATCAACGCGCAAGTGGTTTCTGTGATGGGAACTCTGGTCAGCGGTTCCGGACTTGTCGTTCCGAACCGCTTTCAGGTTTCAAAATTCTGGTCGTGGATTGTTGATGAAAAATGCAGCTGGTTCAGTGTCGTTCCAACGATTCTTTCCTATTTAATGAACGCTGAAAAAGACGAAAAATTAAAATCCAAACTCGGTCAGGTTCGTTTCGGACGCTCGGCTTCTGCGGCCTTACCTCCGGCTCTGCACACAGCTTTTGAAGCACGGTTCGGAATCAGCATTGTTGAAACGATGGGGATTACAGAAACAGCCGCTCCACTGCTTTCCAACCCGCTCAATCCGGAATTACACAAACTTGGCTCTTCCGGAATTGCTTACGGAAACGAAGTAAGAGTTGCGGACGCTGACGGAAAGGTCGTTTCTTTGGGAGAAGAAAGTGAGGTTCAAGTTCTTGGCCTGAATGTGATGCAGGGCTATCTCAAAAATCCGGAAGCCACCAAAGAAGCATTCACATCCGACGGTTGGTATCGTACGGGTGATCTTGGCAAGATGGATGAGGAGGGTTATGTTTTTATCACCGGTCGTCTCAAGGAACTTATTATCAAAGGCGGTGAAAATATAGCTCCCCGTGAAATTGATGATGTGCTTTACCGCCACGATGGCGTACTGGAAGCCGCTGCTTTTCCGCTTCCAGATGTGGATTACGGACAAACGGTTGCTGCCGCTATCGCAGTCCGGCCTGGAGAGGAGGTTCCGGAATCCGTATTAAGACAATTGTGTTTGGATGCGATGGGAGCATACCGCTCGCCTTCACTGTATTTTTTCCTCGACGAACTCCCCAAAGGCCCTTCCGGAAAAATCCAGCGTCTTAAACTCACAGAGCTTTTCACCGATTCCGAGTCAGGAAGTCCAAAGGTCTGAGCTTGTCCTGCTCAAAGTGAAACCACCGTTAAATGGGATCGGTCCGTGTTTTACAATTTTACTTTGTAAGCGATTACTTGATGTGCAGGAGGGAAGCAATCAATTTTTTGTTGAGGAAGTATAAGCAGGCTTGAATTCTTCTTTGCGGATTCCATATTTACTGAGAAGTTTATGAAGCTGCCTAGTTGTAATGCCGGCAGTCTCAGCAGCCCGGTTAATGCGTCCCTTATGTTTGGTC
>DTUH01000068.1:3152-3591 GCA_012964265.1 Candidatus Lambdaproteobacteria bacterium | reverse complement strand
CCAACGAATGGCTGGAGCAGGAATGAATATCGCTCGACTCAATATGTCTCATGGCGACCAGGACTGGCATAAGCGTGTAATAAAATTCATCAAAACTCTCAACCGTCAAGTAAAATTCCCCATTGCAATTTTGTTGGATACTCAGGGTCCAGAAATCAGAACAGGTCATCTCGCCTCAGATTTGGATTTAAAAAAAGGTTCTGTGATTTCGATTGTGGTCCGCGGGGAAAGTGATGCTGAGGAAACATCCATCCATATCGACTATGATGACTTGATCAGTACTGTACTCGCTGGAGATAAAATCACAGTTGATAATGGTTTGATAAACTTGGAAGTTTTAGAAAAACATGAGCGCATGATGCGCTGCCGTGTCCTTGACGGAGGAGTTCTCAAGAGTAAAAGTCATGTCAATCTTCCGGGAATTAGAGTTAATCTTCCT
>DTUH01000068.1:0-3139 GCA_012964265.1 Candidatus Lambdaproteobacteria bacterium | reverse complement strand
AAAAAGATCGCCGTGATATATTATTTGGTATTGAACATGATGTTGATTACATTGCTCTCTCTTTTGTAAGAGAGGCCTCAGACATTCATCGGTTGAAAGATATACTTGGCGATAAAGTTGGAAAAATTAAGATTATTGCAAAAATTGAAGATCAGGAAGGAGTATCGAATATAAATCAAATAATCTCTGAAGTCGATGGAGTAATGGTCGCTCGTGGTGACTTGGGTATTGAAATTCCAATCCACACAGTTCCCACAGTACAGCGAAGAATTGTGCGATCTTGTTCCGAACAGGGAAAGAGGGTGATTGTTGCCACACATTTACTCGAATCAATGATCTCAAATCCAATACCCACTCGCGCAGAAGTTACAGATGTGGCCAATGCGGTTTACGAAGAGGTGGATGCGGTTATGTTATCAGGAGAAACTACTGTCGGGAAATATCCACTACGTTGTATCGATCAACTGGTCAACATTGCGGAAAACGTCGAAAAACATCCGGGATTGCGTTTTGCGAACAAGCTCAATACTGACAGTGACAAACAAAAATTATCCATAGCGGCAGTAGAGTTAGCTAAATCATTAGGTGTACGCTGCATTGTAGTAATTACACGACGTGGAGTGATGGCCGAATTAGTTTGTAATTGCCGTCCGGTATATAGTGACATTTACGCCTTCACCAATGTCAGCCAGGCCAGAAGAACAATGATGATGGGACGTGGAGTTCGGCCTTTCAGAATTTCCTTCAGTCAAGATCCGGAAAAAACTCTGCAAACTGCATTCAATGTACTGAAGGAACGGGAAGGCTTTCAGTCTGAAGAAAAAGTGGTCGTAATTTCAGATGTTCTGGCAGGATCCGGAAAAATCGATGCAATTCAAATTCGACACCTTCCTTGATTGCTTTTCCAGAAATATTATGTTGATCCAGTCCTGGATCAACAGTCCTTAAACCCGCTCGACGACTGTCGCGATTCCTTGTCCCAAACCAATACACATTGTAGCGACTCCCAATGTTGAATCTTGTTCACGCATTTCGTGCAGCAGTGTGCCTATAATACGGGTACCGGAACATCCGAGTGGATGTCCAAGAGCAATTGCCCCTCCATTTAGATTGACTTTTTCATCCATCAGATCGTCTATTTTCAGATCTCGCAAGACTGGCAGAGACTGTGCGGCAAAAGCTTCATTCAACTCAAATAAGTCAATGTCACCAATTTCCAGCCGACTTCGCTTCAAAGCTTTAGTGACTGCCGGAACAGGACCGTAACCCATTATCGCCGGATCAACACCTGCCGTGGCCATTGCTTTGACTTTTGCAATCGGCTGCAAACCTAAATCTTTTGCCTTTTTTACTGACATCATTAAGACAGCAGAAGCACCGTCAGAAATTGCAGAAGAATTGCCTGCAGTAACAGTTCCGGAAACTGGATTAAAAACCGGGCGTAAGGCCGCAAGTGCTTCCATGCTTGCATCATGACGGATGACTTCATCTTCCGTGCAGAGCATCAATTTACCTTCTTCGTCATGCCCCTCTATCGGTACAATTTCCTTGGCAAAACGTTTGGATTTTGTAGCTTGTGACGCATTTTTATGTGAGCGCAAAGCAAATGTATCCTGAGCTTCGCGGGATATTTTATGCTGAATTGACAGCATTTCAGCAGTCAAGCCCATCATTCCGGATGCCTTCGCAGAAAATTTACTAATTCGGGGGTTTGGATCCAATCCATGATCCATCGGTACATGTCCCATGTGCTCCACACCTCCGCATACAAACACGTCTCCCTGCTCACACATAATAGACATAGCTGCGGTATGAACTGCAGTCATTGACGAACCACACAAACGATTTACGGTCTGAGCAGAACAAGTATGCGGCAGTGATGTCATCAACGAAGCAAATCGGGCTATATTGAAACCCTGTTCTTTAGTCTGGTTTACGCAACCCCAAATTACATCCTCCACATCCTCCGGATTCAGTTCCGGATAACGGCTCAATAATTCGTTAATCAGTGCTGCCGACAAATTTTCGGCACGTACGTTCCTGAATATTCCACCTTTTGAACGTCCCATTGGAGTCCGAACGGCATCTATAAATACTGCTTCTTCCATAATACCCCTTTCAAATTATTTAATGTTAGGTGACGGAATTCTATCAATCATCATGATTAAAAGTCCACACAAGCCTATAATCAGTTTATTTTTTACTGTTATTTTTAGCAAAAACATTGCTCGTTACAACAAATCATTCAAGCGGATGAAACAACTTTCCATCCTTTGCCATTTTCATAATTTGCTCAGTCGGTTCATACACTTTCCCCAGTGCTTTGTGCTTTTCAGCACGCTGTAGTAATTCATTCAAACCAAATGTATCAGCCCAGCGGAAAATTCCTCCCCGGAAAGGCGGAAAACCAAGTCCGTAAATTAAACCCATATCAACTTCCACTGGAGTTTCTACGATGTTATCTTCCAAACAACGGGAACTTTCCATCAACATAGGAAGCATCATGCGGTCAATAATATCTGTATCACTGATTCCCTCTCCACTGCCTACACCCAAATCTTGGAGAAAATCAGCTATTCCCGGATTTGGTTCTTTTTTGGGTTTACCCTTCTTATCTTTGCTGTGGATATAAAAACCCTTTTCATTTTTTTTACCATTCCATTCATGCTCATACATTTTGGAAATAATAGTCGGAACATCCTGACTCATACGATCCGGAAATCCCTCGGCCATCACTCCGCCTGCATGAAAAGAGGTGTCAATGCCAACCACGTCCAGCAACAACGCAGGTCCCATCGGCCAGCCAAATTTTTCCATCACTTTGTCAATACGTACGAAATCTACTCCGTCATTTACTAAACCTGAAAACCCTGCAAAATATGGAAATAAGACCCTATTTATCAGAAATCCCGGGCAATCATTGACCACGATTGGACTTTTACCCATTGCAGCTGCATAGGCTACTGTCGCAGCTATTGTAGCATCACTACTTTTTTCACCACGAATTATTTCCACCAACGGCATACGGTGAACAGGATTGAAAAAGTGCATACCGCAAAACTGTTCCGGACGCGTCAAAACTTTTGCCAGTTCCGTAATTGATATGGTTGAAGTATTTGAAGTTAATATTGCTTTTTCA
>DTUH01000067.1 GCA_012964265.1 Candidatus Lambdaproteobacteria bacterium | reverse complement strand
GGGGTCCACTATATTGATTTAGCGGAGACCTAAATCCGTAGTATTTATTTGACGACCTTTTGTACGGTGGGGGCTATTTGGCATCTGTGAAGTTTTTCTTCAACGTACTGAGTTGTTATATTTTTAAAGTTTCAGGAAAGCACGAACTCCGACTTGCGGAAACCCTGGATATACAAAAGGGCGGTCAAATCGCCGTGATTGATGCAAGCATTTGCATATTTTTTCAGACTGTTAGAATTATGGAAGGCAACGCCGAGTCCGGCCCCTTTAATCATTTCAATGTCGTTGGCACCATCACCAACAGCAAGAACATCAGAAGGCTGGAGACCTTTTTCAGCACACAAACTTGTCAAAGTATTGAGTTTGGCAGATCGCCCAAGGAGCGGTTCAGGGATTTTCCCCGTCAGTTTTCCGCCTTCAAACACCAACTCGTTTCCTTGATGGTGGTGAAACCCGATACGTTCGGCGATGCGGCGGGTAAAAAAAGTAAATCCGCCGGAAACGAGGGTGCAAAAAGCTCCGTGATGACGCATGGTTTGAACAAGTGTCTGTGCTCCGGGTTTCAAAGAAATTCGTTTATTATAGACGCTTTCAAGTAAGTGGTACTCCATACCTTTCAGCATTGCCAAACGTTTGCGCATGGCATCAGCAACACTAACTTCGCCACGCACGAGGGAGGCGGTGATTTCTTTAATTTCTGAACCAAGGCCAACGGCATCGCCCAATTCATCAATACATTCTTGATTGATGATTGTGGAGTCCATGTCAGAAATAAGAATTTTTTTGCGCCGTCCATTGATGGGAGTACACACTGTGTCAATTTTCGTTCCGGATAAAGCATCTCTCGCTTTTTCGGCAATGTTTGTGGTGGAAAGCATGGTTTTGAGGAAAATGTCACAAGCCTCATTTTCTGCCAACCAGTCGGTCTTCAAGATTGTTGCAAAATTTCGATAAATTTTTGCAAGATGAATCGATTCGATGGGAGCCGATTTTGCGTTGCCGATTAAAGTGAGTACAAAGTGATTCATGAATTTATTGAGGTTTCGTTGTTACATGGAATTTGGGTGAACATTCACAATTCCTATTGACATAAAGTGCAGTTCAATATAGAATCGTTTTATGAAAAAGACTACTTGGACTATACCACAAACGATTCATTGGTCAATACCAAATGAAAACCGGAAGTCATGGAAACGCAGAATTCCGTACCATATCCATTTCCGAGATCATTTTGCAACACTGATTGAAGCGGAAACTCTGGCTCCAGGAAGTCAGCTTCCGCCGGAACGGGCTTTGGCTGAAGAATTTGACATTAGCCGGGTCACGGTACGTCAGGCACTGCTACGGATGGAGGCAGAAGGATTGATCTTTCGCGAGGAAAGGCGCGGATGGTTTGTCTCTCCTCCAAGAGTCCATTATGATCCTACCACGAACGCCAGCTTTACCGAAAGTATCGCAGAGCAAGGACGAGTGGCCGACACAACGGTTTTGTTCAAACAACAAATTGCGGCTTCGGAGTGGATCAGCACCCTTTTGGATTGTGCAATCAGTGCGCCTATTTTTATCATCAACCGTTTGCGGACTGTCGATGAAAGGGCAGTGTTGGTGGAACAAATTCATATCAAGGCGGAGCGTTGTCCGGGTCTTTTGGATTATCCGTTGGACCAGTCATTGACAGATTTGCTTGCAGATAAATACGGCATTATTGAGCATCGCTCGCAGATCAGTATGCGTTCGACGGCCTTAGCGGATGTTCCGGCCAAAGCACTTGGGGTCGCTGTCGGAACACCAAGTCTTTATTTGTCGCGGGCTATTCTCGATCAGTTCAATGAGGCGGTTGAATTTGATCAAGAATTCTGGCGGCATGATGCCATTGATATTTGCGTTTCAATGACTGGAAGTCCTGGAAAAAACAAAACAAATAGTGCTAAACGAGGAAGTAAAAATGCCGAATAAAACTCCGATTGTGGTGGTCAAAGATGTCTGCAAAACTTTCAAAGTTTCCAAACAGAAACCGGTGCACGCACTAAAAAATGTTAGCAACCAAGTTGACAAAGGTGAGGTGCTCGTGGTCATCGGACCGAGTGGTTCGGGCAAAAGTACTTTTCTGCGGGCACTCAACGGCTTGGAGCCAATTGACAGTGGTTCTATAATCATTGACGGTGTAGAATTGACCGACCCCAAAACGGACCTCAACCGGTTGCGTCAAGGTGTGGGCATGGTATTTCAGCACTTTAATTTGTTTCAACATAAAACGGCATTGGAGAACATTACTATGCCGCAAATGGTTGTGCTTAAACGCTCACAGAGTGAAGCCGAAAAGGTCGGACAACGATTGCTTGACCGAGTCGGTATCGGCGAAAAGGGAGACAGCTACCCCAGCGAACTTTCCGGAGGACAGCAACAGCGTGTAGCCATAGCCCGCTCGCTGGCCATGTCCCCTAAAGTCATGCTGTTCGATGAGGTAACATCGGCTCTTGATCCGGAAACGGTTGGCGGTGTTCTGGACTTAATGAAGGAGTTGGCTGCCGATGGAACAACTATGATTGTTGTAACCCACGAAATGGGTTTCGCCCGTGAGGCCGCTGACCGAGTAACTTTCATGGACGAAGGCCAAATTATTGAAGAAGGAACTCCGGAATCCGTCTTCGATAATCCGCAACTTGAACGGACAAAATTGTTTCTAAGTCAGATTATTTAATAATTATTCATTTTTGGTATTGACCAAGAAATATTTTTGGTATATAATTCTAAACAGTCTGGTAATAATGTCAGACACACTCCTGTATTAAGGTGACAAAATAGTTATCAGCTATCTTTGGAGTGACTCTGTTAACAATCAATTAGGAGATTGTGAGATGAGAAGAGTAAAAAAAATCAGCAAATTGTTAGGATTGGGTTTATGTGCGCTCGGATTAAGTGTGCTGTCTCAGTCCGCATCTGCTGATGTCTTAAACGACATCGTCAAGCGGGGCGAATTGCGTGTTGCTGTTCAGACACAAGGACCGCCCGTGAGCTTTGTCGATAAAAACGGCGAACGCACCGGGTTCGCCATTGAGGTGGTTAAGATGATGGCCAAAGACATGGGAGTCGAACTCAAACTTCTCGATTATGATTGGAAGGGCTTGATCCCTGCCGTCAATTCGGGAAAGGCCGATTTTCTGGCCGCAGACATGACACCCAATGCCAAGCGCACGTTGGTTTTGAGTTTCACCGAGCCGTATTTATACAGCGATGTGGTGCTGTATTCTAAAAAGAAACAGCCGTTCCAAAAATGGCAGGATGCCTGTAAGAAGGGGTTCTCCATCGGTGTAGTTCAAGGGAGTAGCAATGTCGGTTTGTTGAAAAAACTCTGTCCTGATACGACCATCAAAGAGTTCGCCGGCGGCGGCCCGGCAGTTGCTCAAGCTGTTGCCGCAGACCGCGCCGATGCCGGAATCAACGACATTGCTTCAGCTGCCGGTTATATGGTAGAATACACGGATTTCAAAATCCTTGACGGTGCGCCGAAACGTTGGCCTCTGAGTTTCGCCACCCGTCCAGACGAGCATCATTTGTTACGCTGGATGGATAATTATTTCATGTTGATCCGCAACGAT
>DTUH01000066.1 GCA_012964265.1 Candidatus Lambdaproteobacteria bacterium | reverse complement strand
ACAAGACCTGCTCATTTTTATGCAAAAACATTTTTTCTGCCCGGCAAAAACACTTTAGTCAGAAAATAGCTTGAATAAAATTTAATACTGAATTATAAAGTTAGTATTCAATCATACATTAAGGAGGGGTTATGGACATTAAAAAATATACTGATGAAAATCTACATAAATATGCACAAAGGATTGCGGATGAAACGAGTCAAAAGGTTGATGAACATTCCCTGGGCAAGGTTCAATTCTATATGGCTTTGAGAAGAATCTTGGATGGGAATGCAAATTATCAGGATATCGGTCTGATGGACGCGATTAATGACACACTACAAGATCTCGGAATAGTCGAATCCCAAAAAACTTTTTATAAATTGTAATTTCGCAACGCCCTTTTAGAAGTAATGGGAACAACTGGCAACATCCGAGTTTGAGTTCGGTTGTTACCAGTAGCTCATTGCATTCCTGAAAAGTTCCTTCAATTCATCACGGGAAATCGGCATGGGGCCATTGTCAATGAGACGTTTCTGCGCGTAAGAACGGTCTGTTAGTGCATCAAGATCGTCCATTGAGTAACCAACTCCGGAAAGACCGTTGGGAATTCCGGTTTCCCGCATCATGCCGAGAATTTGATCAGCGAGTATGCTTCCGCCGTCTTCAACATTAGTATCGGTGAGGTCTGCTCCCATGGCAGCGGCGGCTTGCCAGTGTCGTTCGGCGCAGGCCGGTCCAGTTTTCCGGAATACAGCGGGAGAGTTTACAATTACGGAAATGCCATGCGGAACTATTTTATGATCAGTTGGCCAACCTTCCGGAGAATAATCTTTAACAAGACCGGCCACCGCGTATGACATACCGTGAGGAAGATGACATCCGGCGTTGCCAAAACCTATCCCCGCCAACATTCCGGCAAACATCAGCGCATCATAGCTTTCTTCCACAGGGTCATTGACTGCCTGGACAATATGTATGCCGATGAGTTTAATTGCTTCCAGGCAAGCAAGGTCACTGTATGGGTTTGCCCCTTGACTAAGCGGTCGTTTCTGGGAAGATTCCGGAGCAGGCCTGTGTGTGTATGGCCGCGCTGTGATGGACTCACAGGCATGACTAAAAACATCAAATCCGTTTGCAGCTCGTACGAGTGGCGGCATTGAAGACAGTACACTTGGGTCAAGAACACCAAGGCTTGCGCGAATTCTCGGGCTGACGATTCCGGTTTTAGCTTCCATTTCGAGCAAATCGAAAATCGCGATCCCCGTGCATTCACTGGCAGTACCGAAAGTTGTGGGGCAGGCAATGTGCGGTTTGAGTTCCCCTGGAACCGGAATCGCTTTACCGATTGGCGCATTCACATAATCAAGAAAATCCGCAGGATAGCATGAGTAAAGATTAGCAGCCTTGCAGGTGTCCATTACTGAACCTCCACCGACGGATACAAAACCGTCAAACTTACCTTCGCTGGCAAATTCTGCACCTTGTTTGAACGAGATGTCAGTCGGTTCAACGGCAACCTGATCATACACAACCGCGTCCATACCTTGTGATTTCATTGATTCAACAACTTTGGCAACATGTTCCATTTTGCCAACACGCGGATCAGTAAAAACAGCGACTCGCTTCATACCAAGTGCCTTGGCATCGTCACCGACTTCCTGAAGAGAGCCGCGTCCGAATTTGATCTTGGGCGCTTCCACCGAAAATATACGGTCGCCTCCGGGTTTGTGTGTGAAGTAACTTGAGAAACTCATAAAATCCTTTCTTAAATTGGTATTGTTTGCGAAAATATTTCCCGTAAATGTCTTAGAAATCCCATTCCGGAAACACTCATCAAAGAAAATATAACGTATTGCTGGTAATATTTTAATGCTAAACGGAAACCCTTTTAGTAATCCTGAAATCAGGAAAGAGTATCAGGCGCTTCGAAACAGTTTTGTCAACACAAACTCACGGTGCCCAAGCGACTCCGCACAGGTGTGTCGTCCATTCGCTGTACGAACCGTAATATTTACCAGTTCATTCCCAGCTTGATCGAGGTTCATTTCGCGCTTTAAAATTCCTGATACATCGAGGTCGATATGCTCACTCATTGTCACAGCGGTATTTGGATTTGCCGTTAATTTAATCACCGGTTCAATAGGATTGCCTATAACATTCCCCTGACCGGTCGGGAAGAGATGTACCGTGAAGCCCGCTGCCGCTTGCAGCGTGACGCATTCTGCTGCTGCAGAAGAAGTATCCATGAAATACAACCCAGGACCTTTTGTCGGTTCTTCTGCGGGTTCTAAAACATCAATAAAATTGGTCTTCTTTCCTATCTTTTGTAGATTCCCAAACGCTTTTTCCTCAATGGTCGTCAAACCGCCGGCGATATTTCCCTTAGTCGGTTGAGATTCAGAAAGGTCATTTGTCTTGTTTTCAAGAATAAAGTCGTTATAGGCGTTCCAGGTGTTGAGAAACTTTTCTTTAGCTTCCGGATTTGACGAACGATTGGCACAGACTTGTTCGGCCCCGGTTAGTTCTGAAGTTTCGCCAAAGCAAAGGTGGACTCCAAACGGATCAAGCTTGTCCATCAAATCGCCGACTGCCGGGTTTGATCCCAGTCCGGAAGTGGTGTCAGATTCTCCGCATTTTACGGAAATCCAAAGATCAGAAAGCGGGCATTCTTCGCGTTGAAGCTCGGTTGCCCACTGTACATACTCCTGAGCTTGCCGGGAAGCTTTTGCAACAGTCGCTAGATCCCCGCCTCCTTCGATACTAAATCCTGACACCGGCTTTCCAGTCAGAGAAATTCCGTCAACCACACGTTGAGTCCATCCGGGCTCGATTCCAATCACGACAACTGCCGCAACATTTGGGTTGCGCCCCGTACCGATGATCGTGCGGAAAAACAGTTCCAGATCAGCACCAAATTGCAATCGACCGTAGCTGTGCGGAATTGCCAAAGTGCCTTTGATATTGTGCCCAACCATTTCAACAGCTGCATTTGAAATGTCGTCTACCGGAAGTATAAGGACATGATTTCGAACACCGACTCGTCCATTTTCACGGCGATAACCAAAAAAAGATTGCGGCCAGTTTTCCATCACCACCTCTTCGTCTTAACGTTGTGAACATGTACATAACCTCCTTTGGGTATGTCCGAAACCGCGCGCCCAATGTCGTTTCCATATTTAACAATGGTGTCATCATTTTGTATATCAGCCAGGGCAAGTTTGTGTCCCAGAGGTACCTCAACAAGGGCTTTGATGGTTACTGTTTCATCAGTTTCCATAATCCAGCCGTTAACTTCCTGTCCCGCTAAAACTTTCTCCACAACCACTACTCCGACTGTGTCTGCGGCATCATGTGCGATAAAATGTGTAGTCATTTCTTTACTATATTAATTTGAGGTTTAGTTATAAAAAATTCCAAAAAAACTAGTTTTTACTGTTAATAAGGTTAACAGTTTTTTAGTTTGGATCCTTGATCACATTCTGCAGAAGGTTCCAAATATTTTGAGGAAATGCAGGCATGTCAAAAGTACGCACACCATGATCCCACAATGCATCTAAAATTGCATTAGCAATTGCCGGAATTGAACCTACAACTCCAATTTCTCCGACTCCTTTTGCACCC
>DTUH01000065.1:1690-16866 GCA_012964265.1 Candidatus Lambdaproteobacteria bacterium | reverse complement strand
ACACCAAGTTTACAGTATGCAGTTTCAAAAAACAGGGAATCCTAAATTTCCCGGTTTGAAGAAAAATTTCTCATAAAAACCTGCAACCTGTGGAATATGTGATTTCCTGTATTTTCCCAGATATTTCCCATCTGCGTCTATAACTGCTGCAGTGTTGTAATAAACACCTGTCATTTCTTCTTCATAAATTGGAACAACAATCACCATGTTGAATTTTTTTGCATAATCCTGCATAAGTTTTGTAGTCGGTCCTTCAGGTATTTTTTCTACAGCTGCATACCACTTTGTATCCTGACTCGGACAAAAATACGGTTGTGTAAAGACCTCCTGCATGCAGAGTACCTGTACCCCTTTTTCGCCTGCCTCTTCAATATATGGGATATGTGCTTCAGTCATTATTTTTGTAATTTCCTCCGGAGCCAACGATGTGTCTCCCTTGAGTGCCATTTGAATTAACCCGCTGCGTACTTTCATTTAATCTCCTGAGAACAATCTATAATGTAAGCTGATTTTACAGGAAAATTTTCATTTTCCTGAAATGTGCCTAAAAATTATTTCTGACTTTAAGACTGTGAATTGTAAGAGCTGAAGTGATGTTGGTCAAGACTTTTTACAATTTATGATTGCATAATCAGTCTTGAAACAACACCTGATTCTTTTAATTAACTTGTCAACGAAAAAAATTTGTGTTATTTTTTCCCACAATTAAATATAATTCTTTCAATCGATAATTCTTTTTAACCTGTGAAATATGAGTGAAAAAGCACTTGGAGCAGATGTTTATCCGTCTGTTACAGCCAGCAAAATTAGAGATTATTTAACCTTAACTAAACCTCGCTTGCTGTCCAGCGTACTATTCAGTACTGTACTTGGTTTCGTCCTTCCACTGGATAATGTAATAACTGTTCTGCCTCTGCTTTATTTACTGTTGGGCACAGCACTAACCGGCGGAGGAGCACACGTCCTCAATCAATGGATGGAACAAATTCCTGACTCGAAGATGAACCGGACAAAGAACCGACCTCTTCCCATGGGAAAACTATCCGGAAATGAAGCTTTGAGTTTTGGAATTGTCATTTCCATCGCAGGCATCACAACCTTATGGTTCTCTCTCAACCCACTTACCGCGGCCCTTGGAATACTAACCCTCTTTTCTTACATACTGGTTTACACTCCGCTGAAACAAAGAACTGTGGCCAATACCTGGTTTGGAGCAATAACCGGCGCATTACCTCCAGCAATGGGTTGGGCGGCTGCTCGGGGACAGTTGGATTGGGAAGTCCTGCCGATTTTCGCCCTGCTTTATTTTTGGCAGTTGCCTCATTTTTTTGCGATTGCCTGGATGTATCGTGATGACTACCGCAGGGGTGGATTCAAGATGATTTCACTGGCTGATCAAACTGGACGAAAAACCGGTTTGCAGATGCTCGTTACTGGTGTTTTGCTTTTTATCGCAAGCCTTGCAGTTTATTTTATTGGTCAAGGCAGCATGGTTTATCTGGCAGTTGCATCTTTACTCGGTTTAGGATTTTTAATAGTTATTACTTTATTTTTTCGTGATAGTAGCGTAGAAAATGCTCGTAAGGTTTTTCTTGCTTCCATAATTTACTTAACCGTTCTGAGTACTGTTCTAATTCTGGAACGGTTTTTTTATTAATCTGAGTGCTGATTGTTTTGGAGGACTATGGAGCAAAATGATTCCGATGTAACTGCGTCAAAAGTGTTTTACGGTATTCTGGCTTTAACGCTTATGTTTATGATCGCTGCCTACGTTTTTGCGTTTTAATACTGGATAATCTGGATTATTAATGTATAAAAGGTTATCTACTTAATCGCTGAAGAGCGACTAACGATGTTACAGTGAAAAATTAAGATGATAGAATATTTTATATATAGTGCATCCTCATTTGCCGGGGATATCGACGACCTTTTCTTTTTGATCACTTTAATCATTGGATTTTGGTTTTTCCTAACTTTTGGCGCACTTGTATATTTTACAATAAAATTTCGCAAGAAAGACGGTGTGAAGGCCCAGTACATCACCGGTGAGAAGCACAGCGAAACGAAATGGACACACTATCCTCACTTTGCGGTGATTGCAATGGATGTGGTCATAATTGCGGCCAATATTTTGGTTTGGGTAAACATCAAACAGACTCTTCCACCAAGAGACAATCTTGTTCGGGTGATTGGGCAACAATGGAGCTGGTCCTTCATTCACGCAGGTCCGGATGGAGAGCTTGATACTGCTGATGATATCGCTACGGTCAATGATCTTCATTTGAAAATAGGAGATACTTACCACTTTGAGTTACAGTCGCGGGACGTGCTTCATAACTTTGCCGTACCGGCTTTTCGATTGCGACAGGATGCTGTGCCCGGGAGGACAATCAGTGGTTGGTTTAAACCTACTAAAATAGGAACCTATGACCTGCAGTGCGCAGAAATGTGCGGGTATGGTCACGGGATCATGGGTGCGGCTGTGACTGTCCATTCTGAAGAAAGTTATAATGAAACCATGTCTCAGATTCAAAATGGAACCTATGAGAGTCATTACCAGAAACGGATGGGAACCAAGACCGGAATGCCATCTTATACCTCTCATTTTGAGGACGAGGGGTCATTTGCTGTGCTTTTAGCCAGTATATTTTAGTATTTTTTTTAAGTTAGAGGAAAACAATGAGCCAAGCAACTGCCGCAATCCAAACAGACACTCATGCGGAACATCATGAAGAATTAAATTTTTTGCACAAATATATTCTGCCAGTGGATCATAAAGTCATTGCGATGCAGTACATTTTCACAGGTTTGATAATGGCAATTATCGGTGGATATTTCGCTTACGCCTTCCGAATGCAACTGGCATTTCCAGGTGAACTGGTACCTTTCTATGGTCTGGTTGGACCCGGAGAATATAACATGTTGGTCACTAATCACGGAACCATCATGATCTTCTGGGTGGCAATGCCTGTGTTGATTGCGGGATTCGGCAACTTTCTGATCCCCTTGATGATCGGATGTGATGACATGGTCTTTCCAAGATTGAATCGTTTGTCCTATCAGATTTTTTTAGTCAGCGCATTGGTGTTGATCGCTTCATTCTTCGTTACAGGTGGAGGATTTGGAGGAGCGTGGACAGCTTATCCTCCACTTTCTTCAGTGGCTGAATACAGCCTCACTGACTGGGGAGCATCTTTATGGATTCTGGCAGTTGCTTTGGAGTTTGTTTCCTTTTTGCTAGGCGGAATCAATTTTGTAACAACCGCAATGAACGCACGTGCTCCGGGAATGAAAATGTGGGACATTCCGATTGCAGTCTGGTTTATCGTGATTGCCGTGATTCTGTTTATGGCATCCGTCGGCCCACTGATTGCGGGATCCGTAATGTTGTTCATGGACCAAAGAATCGGTACCTCATTTTTCCTGCCATCCGGAGGCGGAGATCCGCTACTTTGGCAACACTTGTTTTGGTTTTTTGGCCATCCGGAAGTATATGTGGTGCTGCTTCCAACCTTGGGGATAGTCGCGGATATCATCACCGTTTTTTCCCGAAAAAAATTATTCGGTTACAAAACCGTAATCTACACTGCATTTGCTACTGGAGGCCTTTCCTTCGTCGTTTGGGCGCACCATCAGTTTATCGCAGGCATAGACCCACGCATGGCCAACGTGTTCGTCGTGACGACGGTGTTGATTTCAATCCCTCTTGCGGAAATGATGTTCAGCTACATTGCCACACTCTACGGGGGTTCGATTGAACTCAAGACACCTATGCTTTGGGCTTTAAGCTTTATAGCAGCTTTTTTGATTGGAGGAGTTACCGGGATTTACCTCGGCGCAAGTGCCGTGGATGTGTACTTACATGATTCATATTTTGTGCTCGCGCACTTCCATTACACTTTTTTCCCGATAACGATCATCGGCATGTTTGCCGCACTCACTTTTTGGTTTCCAAAAATGTTTGGACGGATGATGAATGAGACCCTTGGGAAAATTCATTTTTGGGGAACGTTCATACCATTCAACTGTATTTTCCTGCCTCTATTCTTTCTGGGTTTGGCAGGTCAGCACAGACGGATATACAACTACAATCACTTTCCGGATCTGGCAACACAGGAATTACAGAACATTCGGATTTTTGCCACAGTCAGTTTGGTAGTCATGTTGTGCTTTCAGCTGGTTTTCGTTTATAACTTTTTTGTCAGTATGTTCAAAGGCGAAAAGGCTCCGGAAAATCCCTGGAATGCCAACACCCTGGAATGGTCAATACCATCGCCTCCACCGCATGGTAATTTCAAGACTCTGCCGACTGTTTACCGAGGGCCCTATGAATACAGTGTTCCGGGACGTGAAATGGATTATTGGCCACAACACGTGCCGCCGGAAGAAAGCTGATACGTAAATAAAATAACAGGAACTGCAAAATCTCCTGTTCATTTGTTAACTCAAAGAAAGGATTAAAAATGTCGATGCATGGTCCCGTTGCAACACACCGCAGTGCCACAGGCGTTCCCACCGGACGTTTAGCGGTTTGGTGGCTAATGGCTTCTGAAATTTTTATTTTCGGAGGTTTGGTTGCCTGCTTTATACTCTTTAAGCTGAACGGCACACCTGGTTTTGAAGACGCCTCACTGACGAGTTTAACCGCGGGTGCAGTTAACACTTTTGTCCTCTTAACATCTAGTCTGAGTGTTGTAATGGCGCATGCCGCAATCGAAAAAGGAGATCGCGACAAGTCATTTCTCTATATTTGGTACACAATTGGTGGAGGATTCGTTTTTTTAGGCATAAAAGCTTATGAATACACGGGTAAAATTATTCATGGTCACGTAATCACGGAAAATTTATTCTGGTCTTTCTATTACACAATGACGGGCTTACACGCATTACATGTGATCGGCGGAATGGTCATAATGGCACTAATTTCTTTTGATATCCGTAAAGGCCACAATTATCAACGTGTTGAATTGATCGGTATTTACTGGCACTTTGTTGATCTAATCTGGATCTTCTTATTTCCTCTTCTGTATATCGCAAATTTCTAAAATGATAACCTCTTCGTTACAGGTCGTATTATGAGTGAAGCATACGCACATCCCAATTATGTAAAAATATGGATTTGGCTTCTTGTATTGTTGGGACTCAGCGTGTCTGGACCAATGCTCGAAATTCCAACACTGACCATAATCACGGCCTTTGGAATTGCCGTCGTAAAGGCTTTCCTGGTTGCGGCTAACTTTATGCACCTGAAGTTTGAAAAGAAAATTATTTGGTTTTTACTCATCATGTGCTTTTGTATGCTTGGTGTTTTCTTTTTCGGAGTTGCACCAGATATAATGATGACAGAAGGAGATCAATGGATAGACTGTATTGCAGACAAATCCTGTGTTGAGCAGCGCTTGTGAAACCCTCTTCCAGCCAGTCTGTTTTGTTTGCCACCTCAGAAGTTTCTTTGCCCAGTCAGCCGCGAAGTGCCAAAGCACCAGTTTCAAACGGTGTAGTTGGAATGCTTATTTTTATGGTTACCGAAGCTATGTTTTTTGCGGCACTCATCAGTGCTTACATGGTGATCCGCGCCGGACTTGAAGAGTGGCCTCCATGGGGTCAACCAAGATTACCTGTCGAAACAACTGCATTCAACACTTTGGTACTTTTAGTCAGCGGGTTGTTGATGGGCTATTCGCGTACGCTGCTGAAAAAAAATAAAATTGCGGAGGGACGTCGCTGGTTGGGAATTTCTATTTTGCTCGGCACTTTCTTTTTAATTTCCCAGGGTTATGAGTGGGTGCAACTGTTACAATTCGGGTTAACTGTTTCATCCAGTGTGTACGGTGGTTTGTTTTATTTGATTATCGGTGCACACGGTTTTCATGTGATGGGAACGCTCGTAGCGTTGTCATATGCTTGGAATCGTTTGGGCGCTTCAGAAAATCAAATCACACCTGAAGGACTTTTCCCAGCTCAACTCCTGTGGTATTTTGTTGTCTGTGTATGGCCAATTCTATATGTGTTGGTGTATCTGACATGATACTCTCTGACAAATATAAAACCCAATCTCTCCTAAAAGTTGTTAGAAAGATGTATTCAGTTAGTTATCTGCTTTTCCCGCTTGTATCAGGTTTTATCTTTGTACCCGGAATTGCCAGGGCTTGTGCAGTTTGTTTTACCGGAAAAGAAGAAAGTCTGGAGGCGTTTTATGTGACTACTATCTTCCTTACCCTGCTTCCGGCTGTGATGCTTGCCTCAATCGGCTTTTGGCTCTATCGTCAGTACCGTAAAACGTCATAAATATTTTTAGTCTTCAAATCACATGAATGTACTCAACAGATCTGGAAAAATTCTTTTTTTTCTAGCTGTTCTTTATTTGAGTGTCTTTTCTCTTCATGCCGGTGAACTACGTCCGTCCGGACTTGTTTTTAATGATTATCCAGGATCCACAGTTGTGGTGATTGACAAGTCAGCGTGCCGTCTGATGGTTTATCAGTTTCAGGAATCTTGGAAAATGCAACAGGTTTTTCCATGTACCACCGGAAAAGTATTTGGCGATAAATTCCGTGAAGGAGATCTCAAAACTCCAATCGGAATTTATCGGCTGAATCAAGCATGGGCAGGCTGGGAATTAGCTCAATATTATGGTAATGACGCCAACGTTTACGGTACTGGAGCGTTTGAGGTCAGTTACCCTAATTATTTTGATCAGGTGATCGAACGTAAAGAAGGCAATGGTATCTGGATTCATGGAACCACAAAAGGTGATCCAATCCCGACACGAGGTTGTATTTCTATCAGCAACAAAAACTTTCTTGAATTAACACGCGCAGTTGAATTGGGGGATACTCCGGTAATTATTGAAGAAAAGGTGGCTTTTTCTACGAATGAAGAACTTGCTCGGGAACAACAATTATTATTGGGAACTATTGAAGCCTGGAGACGTGCCTGGGAATCGAATGATATTGGAAATTACTTATCATTCTATTCGGTAAATTTTATAACTGAAAAGTGGAACTTCGACAGTTGGCGTAAACACAAACTCAATGTAAACACTCAAAACGAACGACGCCGAATTCTTATAAATGATCTTTCAGTTCTAAAAAGCAAGAATATATACCATATTCGCTTTATCCAAAACTATACATCTTCTGTACTCAACGATGTCGGTTTTAAGCACCTCTTTCTCGTCAAAGAAGCAGATGGTCTTAAGATCGTGAGCGAAAACTGGACTCCATTAAAACAACTTTCCCCCAGCCCCGCATTTCAATATGCCTATAAGGAGTCAGTACAAAACTCGATGTGATTCATGAATCGCAGCACGTACTCAACTCTCCTTCCTGAAATACTCTGGACATATCCTCTGCCGTGACCTCATAAATGGTAAAGCATCAGGTAAACCAGAACTCCTGTAACAGAAACATACAACCAGAGCGGTAATGTAATTCTGGCAATTTTGGGATGCATGTTAAAATTGCCTGTTGCCGCAAAATAGACTGTTGTCAACACCAGCGGCAACACTATTGCTGAAAGTAGTACGTGCGAAATTAAGACAAAGAAGTAAAGCGTACGAATCCAGCCTTCTCCCTGAAATGACGTGTCACCGTGAAAAGCATGATAGGTGAGATAACTGATTAAAAATAAACAAGAAAATGTTAAAGCGCCCAGCATCATTTTTATATGACGCTTTCGCTTGCCTTTCCTGATTGCCAGAAACCCCAAAATAAGACACATAGCGCTCAGAGAGTTAAGCAGAGCGTTGACTGCGGGGAGATAGGTCAGATCAATTGAGTTTTCGTCTCCAGACGATTCTCGAAAATAAATCAACCAAAACAGAAAAAAAAGTATTCCAGCAGAAACTACTATTATTGAGCTGATAGCAGTACGGTTGGAAAGTGAAATCGTCATATTATCTCCTTTTTGAGATGAAATCCTGCAAAAACGAAAAATAACAATCCTGTCAGTGTTGCGGCAATTGCCGTATGCAACGCCGAGATGGGGGCCGGTACCCGGAACACCGCGTTAGCAATACCCACACAAATTTCCAGTAAAATCAGGAGAATGATGCTGTTTCCTATTATATTATAACCATACCTGTTCCTCAGCCAGACCCAAGACAGAACCATTAGTGCCATACCTCCACCCAAAGCAGTCAGGCGATGCAGCATGTGAATCCATTCATTTGCAAATTCAGGAAAAAACCGTCCCTGAAATTCTAAGGGAGCCCGCGGTAAAATGTGTCCCTTGATTCCTGACCAGTTAGAAATATCAGTTCCGCTCATTCCAAATGAGACAAAGCTGCCTTCGTGACATCCCGGAAAAGCCTCACAATGAGTTCCGGAAGAGGTCGTGCTGTTATACCCTCCTGAAGTAATTATAATTAAAAGAACAGCAAGCATCAAAATCAGGTGACGTTTAAACGGTAAAGAGCCATCTAAAGGTTTTCCTGTAACAGCTGTTGCAGCGGAATTATCCTCTGTCACGCCAAAAGTGACCCGAGATAAATAAACCAGAATGCCAAACAGAATGTTTGCACCCAACAGGTGGAGCGTCACAATCGGCGGCCAGAGTACCATAGTTACCGTCAGTGCTCCCAAAATACCCTGGATAGAAACGAAAATCAGACTTATGACGGCAAGTTTTCGCAGCTTGAAAAAAGCGGCTTGCCAAAATGTGATAAATGTAATTGCAATGATTACAACCCCTAAAAATGTCGCAACGAATCGGTGTCCTGTTTCCAACGCAATTTCAAACCCCGCAGGAGGTATAAGCTGACCATAGCAAAGCGGCCAGTCTGGACAAGAAAGACCTGCATTTTTCAAACGCACATAAGCACCGAAAGGAATTAAGAGCCAAGTGAGTATTGCTGCTCCAACGCATAAATATTTCATCAAAAATTTCTACTTTGACTATAAAATTTATTAAAAACTTCAACTGATTATGACAACCTTAAGCCTGAAACTCAAGTCCATGACTATGCTGGAAAGGCTCTTGCGGAACACCTCTGCTCTTTTCATATTAAAGTGCCGTCGGTTTTGAAGTAGAAGATATATTTGCTCAACCTGATAAAAACAAGACTTTTGATTAAAAGCAGTTTTTCCCTCAAGATTTTCCCTGTTCTGCCGATGATGAATGCAAGAGTACAAGTTTGGCTTGAATACCGGATTCATCGGAGAGGTGAAAAGGTATGCGGCCTTTTTCTCAGACTATTTTTGGAAGGATTGCAAAATGTACCAGCAAAACATTGATACAAAATTACAGAAACGTGTTCAGTCTAAAGAATTTGAAGAATCCGTTGATCAGGCAGTACGCTCGTTCATGTACGATTTGGATTACATGCTCCTTGAAGAACAACATGCTTCTTCAAGCCTTAACTATTCCTGCATTCAATCAAATGAAACTGTTAAGTGGGTAAATCCGGTTTGAGTAAAAGGCAGGATAATGCTCCGGAACTGTCATGAGTCATTTCCGGAAAAACTGAATTCACGCACTCAGAGAGAAAGAGTCATTTTGTTTCTGAACTGTACGGGAAGGAGCAGGAATTACACAGTCCGGAAGGATTATCTCAAAGACAACGCCACGATTATCAAGTAGATTATATCCACGAATTGTCCCCCCATGTGCTTCAATAAGTTGCTTTCCAATAGACAGACCTAAACCCGTCCCCATTTCCTTACCTTCGGTTTGAAAAGACTGAAACAAATTAGCAATAATCGTATCTGGAATTGGACTTCCATTATCGACAATCTGAATTTTTAATCCACGCATACTTTGTGGAATAAATAGTACTTCTATCTGAGCTGGTTTTCCGTCTTTGGTTTCAGGCGAATCCTGAAATTTTTCCCATGCATTTTTTACTAGGTTTACAATAACACGAATTATTTTTCGTCCGTCAAATCTGAGCAGGAAAGCCGGTTGTCCGGCAGGAACACGGTAATGCAAAGGGAAGTCGTCGATAAAACCAAGTTGAGATTCAATTTGCTCCTGAAACTCGTCCAGTTGATATATTTCCGGGCGAATCTCCATCCTTCCCGAAGCAAAATCCAGAATATCAGTGGTGAGACCTGTCACATTGTTCGAGGAGTTTTTTATCCTCCTGATATAGGTCAATGCCTGAACCACTTCCATTGCCTGAATTCGATCCTTGTCCAGGATTTTTATCAGCAAAGTTGCAAAACTTGAAATGGAACCATTTGCGTTCCGGATGTCATGGCCAAATTCCGCCACAGTATTACCAAGTTCAACCAGACGGCGCTCTTTCTTTTTTGCCAGTTGAAGATCAGTCACTGTTTGCTCAAGTTCCTGTTTTGAGTCTTCCAGTTCTTCCACATTTTGAGCTAATTCATCCTGCATAGATTGAAAACGTGTCCAAAGTTCTTCAAGAACTCCTATTCTCTGCCCAATCAATGTTCTCGCATCAGACGTTTGCGGGCTATATAAATCTCCTGTTTCATTTTCACGTCTATATTTAACGAAGTGTTGACACAGAACATCAACCTGATCTGTGATGAGGCGTGTTTGTCTGTAAACAAGCAGGGCAACTATCAACAGTGCCACACTTCCACTAATCAATAACCGTATCCAAAAGGGTTTTTTCGCAAAAGGTGAAATGTCCTGAGTCACTATCAAAATTCCCTGAGTTCCATCTTTACCGACGGGAATCTGGAATGAAACTTTATTCCCAATTTGAGTCATAAATTCGGTATTATTTTTTTCAGGTTGTTTTTCACTTGCGGCAACAATTTTATGACTTTGAAAAATCAGCTGAGTTACTCCTTCGTATGGTTGAGTCAATAATTGCTCAATTTTGGTAGAACCGGCGTTGCCTTGCGTCATCAGCCCACTGACATTTTCCGCTAACAGATTGAGATCATGAAGCGTTTTTAGTGGAAGAGAAGGTGTACCAAGAGAAGAAAGGGGTAGAAAAGAGCTCATGTAGTAAGTAACCACAAAAATAAAAATTGCAAGCAGACCAAAATGAGACTTTTTTAGACTGGATTCATCCAGTTTTCTTTCAGGTCTATTTTGTTTTAATATTCTTTTTGAAGCAAGTAAGGCTCTTCGAGTTTTAATTTTTCTTGGAACTTTATACTGGTTTCTGAGCGTGACTTTATTAAGAGTATGAATCATGTAGTCCATTCTGCATAAAAAAGTGCTGGAGGGTTTCCATTTATAAGATCACTAAAATTTTACACATCCATGTGAAAAATATTAGCCTTTTTAATGATCAGTGGCGCTTGAAAATCATTTGTTCTAGACATTGTCTGATTTGTTATATGTTAAATCACAAGGCATTGCAAGCACTTATTTAAAAAATAATTGATTTTATATGCTTTTTTTTGAATATATATATAGTAAATTAAAACTTATGTTATTATATCAATAGTTTACATTTATTATGATTAATTATATATTTTATCAAATAAATCCTTATATTTCAGGAATTTGAGTTTTTTTACTTTTTTGTCCAGATAAAATTCAAACTCAAATATTGGTCTTTTATCTAATAATCATTAAGTTTTTTTAATTTATTATTGATACTTATATCATTACATGAGCATATAATGATTTAACTTGCTTTTCTCGGAAAGTTCAAATATAATTTCACAATCATTAAACAGAATGTTCTTTGGAGGAAAGTCTGTTTTTTTAACCATGATCCAACATTAAGAAAATAATATGAAAATGGAATATCACGACATGCAAGAAGGAGTCAAACGGATGGTAACTGACGTTCAGGATTACAAAGTAGCTGATGTACAATTAGCAGAACTGGGTAGAAAGCGCATCACCATCGCAGAACATGAGATGCCCGGGCTGATGATGCTTAGGGGAGAGTATAAGGATAATAAGCCTCTGGTAGGAGCTCGCATCACCGGTTCTTTACACATGACTGTTGAAACCGCGGTTTTGATTGAGACTCTGGTTTACCTGGGGGCAGAAGTCCGCTGGTCTTCGTGCAATATTTTTTCAACTCAAGATGAGGCTGCAGCCGCAATGGCGGAAACCGGTATTCCAATCTTTGCCTGGAAAGGCGAATCCGAAGAAGAATATTGGTGGTGTCTAAAACAATCCCTGGAATGGCCCGATGAAAATAGTCCTAATATTCTCCTTGATGACGGAGGTGACTTAACAGGTTACGTACACGAAACACGTCCGGATTTGCTTTCAGGACTAAAAGGGGTCTCTGAGGAAACAACAACCGGCGTACATCGCCTTGAGCAAATGGAGCGGCAAGGCTTACTAAAAATTCCGGCTTTCAATGTGAATGACTCTGTTACCAAAAGTAAATTTGACAATTTGTACGGTTGCCGCGAATCTCTGATTGATGGAATTAAACGTGCAACTGATGTAATGATTGCAGGTAAAATTGCTGTTGTTGCAGGTTATGGTGATGTGGGTAAAGGATCTGCTCAATCTCTGCGTGGACAAGGTGCCCGTGTACTTGTGACGGAAATTGACCCGATTTGTGCATTACAAGCTGCAATGGAAGGTTATGAAATTGTCACCATGGAAAATGCTGCTCCAATTGGCGACATCTTTGTTACCGCAACGGGCTGTTCTGACATCATTTGTCGTGAGCATATGGATGCCATGAAAGATCAGGCTATTGTGTGCAATATCGGTCACTTTGACACCGAAATTCAGGTTTCTTCCTTGAACAATGATTCTTCACTAAAAAAGATCAATATTAAACCACAGGTTGATCAATATGTCTGGCCTGATGGGAAACGCATGATTTTACTTGCTGAAGGACGCCTGGTAAATTTAGGTTGTGCTACAGGACATCCTGCTTTTGTAATGTCAAATAGTTTCACAAACCAGGTAATGGCACAAATTGACCTCTGGAATAATGGTGATAATTATGAAAACAAGGTTTATGTATTGCCAAAAATTCTTGATGAAAAAGTTGCCCGCTTCCATTTAGGAAAATTAGGTGTTAAGTTAACCCAACTGACTGAAACACAAGCAAAATATTTGGATGTTCCAGTTGATGGGCCTTATAAACCAGATCATTATCGCTATTGAGAGGTTTTTTGTCGTTACGACTTTTAAACGTTAACTGTTTTAAAATTTTGAAATATGGTCTTGGCTTTGGATTTTTACTGCTCTTAAGCGGATGCGGGTCAAAGCCCATCTCTCTCATGAATGCTCCTTTAGATTTGGGTTTAGAGGCTCCAATCCCTCCGACTCCATTAGAACTCCTGACTTCCAAAGCATTCGTCGCCTTTGTCCCCGTTCAATTTTCAGAAAACCTTTCCCGCTACCATAAAGCACTCAGCGTAAGTTTTGTGCAGTCTGTGCTGGAAGAACACGGTGACCTCAAAATCATTGAAGACGTAAGGGTTGAAAGGGCCTTGAGCCGCAGTCAGTTTTCTCAGCTTAGAGATTCTCTTGAGCAAAGTAAACTACGGAGATTTAATGACGAGCTGATAAAACAGACTATAGAATTAGGCAAATGGCTGCGCGTACGTTACATTGTCCTGATGAGAGTGCAGCCCAGTCCGGAAAAAGTTTCATCGAATGATTGGAGCACCTTTATCAGATTTCGGATTTACCGTGTTGAAGATCCGGTAAAGAACGAAATGAACCATGAATTCACTTTCGTTTTTTCGGAATCAAATAATCTCTGGGAAGAGCTGGGAGGTCTGGTTCGCGGACGCTTCCCACTGGGTGGTTTTATCATCGAGTCGCGCGCTAATCGCGCATACGTCAGCATTAATTTGGGACGGCGAAACCGAATTTCGGTTAATCAGGTATGCAAAATTTTCCGCAGAGTTCGCAAGGAAAAAAAGGGAACTAACGGAAACACCATTTCCAGCATTGAATTTGATCGAATAGGTCAATTAACCTTATTTAGTGTTCAGGAGGATTTTTCATGGGGGAAAGTTCCTTCAAATTTTAGGAGTGCCATTCTGAACGGTGATGCTGTCCGCTGTTATTGAGCATGTCTGAGCAATTGCTTTTGGACAAAAATAAAATCCGCCAAACAGTGCTGAAACAACGTCGAGCAATGTCTGCATCATGGAAAACACAAGCAGAACTACAGATGTTGAAGTTACTGCAAAGTTGGGATGTTTTCAGCAACGCAGGTTCGGTCCACATTTTCATCTCCAAATCAGACGAACCTGACACCAGCCCAATTATTGAGTTTGGCTGGAAATCCGGAAAACAGATCGGTGTACCATGTGTACTTCCGGATACGCCTGAACTTTTCCATTCTCAACTGAATTCATTCAAAGATTTGCGTTCCGGAGCTTTAGGTGTTTTAGAACCTTCTCCGGAACGAAGGGTTGCATTGATTCCGGAAATATTCGATCTTGTTATTGTTCCGGGAGTTGCCTTTGACCGACAGGGAGGAAGACTCGGATACGGTAAAGGTTATTACGACCGATTCCTGAAGCAGACTTGTGCTTTCCGTTTAGCATTAGCCTTCGATTTTCAGGTACTTGAAGGCGTTCCCACCGAAAAGCACGATGTGCCGATGAATGGAATTTTGACTGAATCCGGAATTATTGAAGTGAATAAGTAAGAATGCCAACTACACCGGTCAGTTTGCTGTTTGAGATTAATTCATTGAGCCAAAGCAAGAAAAAATGAAAAATTGGCTAGTTGTAGTTTTAATTTCATGCGGACTGTTTGCAGCCGCAATTTTTCAATATAAGACCATCCTTTCCGGCTATGCGGAATTTTTTACAGTCAACAACGTCACCTCCGGAGCTGACGCGATTGTGGTACTTTCAGGAGGAAAAGGTACCAGAATACCTCATGCCTTGAAACTCTTTGCTGAAGGTTTTGCACCACGCCTGCTGCTGACTGAAGAAAAAAAAAGAAACCTCCGTTTTGCTCATCTGTTTTCAACAAACGAGGAAATTGCTCAGGCAATGATTGATGAACTCAAACTGAGTGTGCCGATTATCACGGTACCTTCACTCAAAGACGGCGCAACTTCAACATTTGATGAAGCCTACGATTTAAGAAAATTTAGCGAAAAGGAAGGCTTTAAGAAGCTGATTTTAGTTACTGACGCATTTCACACGCGGAGAGCATACCACGCTTTTCAAACCGTTTTTGCCGGAACAAAGATACGTCTGGAAATGTCTGCCGCACAAAATGATATTTACGATGAAACGAACTGGTGGACTTCAGACCAGGGAATTTCAGCCTATGTTTTAGAAAGCATCAAG
>DTUH01000065.1:0-1577 GCA_012964265.1 Candidatus Lambdaproteobacteria bacterium | reverse complement strand
ACAGAAGATGAGGTTGCCTTAATTACTCTTTGGCAACTATGCGATTTAACTGTTCCGTGGAATAATCCACAGAAAGATATTGCTAGAAAGATGAAAATTCAGCCCGAACTTTTTTTGGTCGGTCTACTGGAAAACCGTTTAATCGCTTCTGTAATGGGAGGTTATGAAGGCCACAGGGGGTGGATAAATTACTTGGCAGTACATCCTGATTTTCGAGGTCAGGGTTTTGCTCAGCAAATCATGGATTCTGTAGAATTCGCATTACGGAAAATGGGGTGTCCCAAAATCAATTTGCAGATTCGCATAGGGAACGATAATGTAATCTCGTTCTATCAAAAACTTGGGTTTTCAGATGATCGTGCTGTCAGCATGGGAAAAAGACTTGAAGAAGATCATTGAAGAAATTTCAACCTGCGATTCCGAAATTACACTTTATGTTTGAGAAAAGTTATGCCTGAATTGCTTATAATTGTACTCTATATCACTGGAGGACTGGTGCTACTTTATTTTGGAGCAGACTGGTTGGTCCAGGGAGCAATTACCATGGCATTGCATTTGGGATTAAGCCCGTTAATCGTCGGTCTTACAGTCGTGGCACTGGGAACAAGTGTTCCCGAGGCGCTCGTCAGTGTACAGGCAGCTATCGGACATCAAGGCGGAATTGCGGTTGGAAACGTTGTCGGTTCAAATATCCTTAACATAGCACTGATTCTTGGGCTCTCAGCATTGATCAGTCCGCTGAAAGTCGATTCTCATCTGGTCAAAGCCGACGTTCCGCTTTTGGCTGGAGCAACTTTTATGCTGGTTGTTCTGCTTGAGGATTTTCACATTTCCCGCATGGAAGGTGTATTTTTGCTGTTATGTATTTCAGGTTATGTTACAGGAAATATCATGACCGTAAAAAGAACTTCTCCGGAAGAGAACAAAATAGATGGAATGGATGTTCCGGAAAACCCCAGTAATACTATGTGGCGGGACATCGGTTTGTTGATAGTGGGAATTATTACATTAGGGTTTGGCGCAAATTTTCTGGTGACAGGTGCAGTTGACCTCGCCAGAATCTGGGGACTGAGCGAAGCCTTGATTGGGCTGACAATCGTTTCAATCGGTACGGGTACTCCGGAATTGGCAACGGCCATGATGGCAGCCTACAGAAAAAGTCCCGACCTTGCGATTGGAAATGCAGTCGGTTCGAATCTTTTTAACATTATGTTCGTGCTTGGGTTGGCAGGACTCGTTGCACCATTGGACGCAACCGGAATTCAAACCTCTGACCTCTATGTGATGCTTGCAGTAACATTGTTGCTTCTTCCTACTGTCTGGACAGGCCGTGTTCTTGACCGCAAGGAGGGATTTCTTTTCCTGGCAATTTATGTCGGCTACCTGTATTATTTGTGGCCGACTTGAGCAGTAAATAATTTCTCCCTGATTATCTTCGAATTCTTGCCCAAAACAGCCTTACCTACTGCTGCTGTTTAGAACGCTCAAGACCTGATTCAGACCGGCAATGATGTCTTCCACGCATTAAATTCCAATCGAAAGACGAACCGCTTACGGACGTGTTCTTGCGGTGATAA
>DTUH01000064.1 GCA_012964265.1 Candidatus Lambdaproteobacteria bacterium | reverse complement strand
CTCAGCGAATGGTGCAGGGAAACGACGGTGGAGCTTGTGTTTCGTATAACGGCGGCGAAACATGGTCCACGATTTATAACCAGCTTACCTCGCAATTTTACCGCATGGAGGTCAACAGTTGGGAAAATTTCGTTTTGCAAGTCAAACAGATGTTCATGCCGGTCGCAGTACTTGCCCTTTATAATGCCTCGCAGTTAAGCCGTTTTATGCGTGCTTCTATTCTCGACAATTTAAATTTGGATTATGTACGAACAGCAAGGGCCAAAGGCCGTTCTGAAAGTGTTGTACTGTTGATTCATGTGCTGCGAAACAGCCTGATCCCGGTGGTAACTTTGATTGCCCTTGGAATTCCCTCAATCTTCGGCGGGGCCATTATCACCGAACAAATATTCCGCGTGAATGGTCTTGGACAGTTGTTAATCATTGCAATTGAAGGTGCAGACATTCCTCTCGTGCAAACCTTGACTTTCCTGTTTGCCGTACTGATTGTCGTTTTCAATCTCATAGCCGACGTGATCTACGGCATCCTCGATCCAAGGATCCGTTATGATTGAAAAAAACGCTGCAGTAGAAACAATTGAATCTGTCACACAACACCGTTCTCTCTGGGGCGATGTCTGGCGTCAGTTCCGGAAACACAAAGGTGCGATGACCGGTGTAATTGTTTTTGTTTTTATCACCCTCATGGTTTCTATCGGCCCCCTGATTCATGGCATAGACTCCAGTGCGATCAACTTTCGTGAAAGAAATTTTGGACCAACTCTGGCACATCCTCTCGGCACGGACAACATCGGTCACGACACATTGGCGCAAATGCTGGCCGGCGGTCAAGTTTCATTGGCGGTCGGTTTCCTGGCTATGTTAATAGCACTTGTTCTGGGAACATTTGTAGGTGTACTGGCCGGTTTTATTAAATCCCTGGACGGGCCTTTGATGCGTTTGACCGATTTATTTCTTGCGCTGCCTATCCTGCCTCTGCTGCTGGTGATTATTCTGCTTTTCCGTGACACGTTGCGTACACTTTATGGTCCTGAAGCGGGAATTTTTATGCTGATTGTTTTCGTGATCGGCATTACCAGTTGGATGCACACTGCCCGGATAGTGAGGGGAGATGTGCTCGGCATCAAGGAACGTGAATTTGTGATTGCCGCTCACAGCATCGGCACCCCGAAACGACGAATTATTTTCCGGCATATCCTGCCAAACATCCTCAGCCCTATAATGGTTTCCGCAACGCTTGGTATCGCCAATGCTATCATTACGGAATCAGCCCTATCTTTTCTCGGACTTGGATTCCCGCCGGATTTCCCAACATGGGGCAGACTGCTTTATGATGGTGCAAACTTTATCCAGATCACTCCTTCACGCGTGATCTGGCCCGGACTCTTCATCGCCCTGACCGTTCTCAGCGTCAACTACATCGGCGATGGACTGCGGGATGCACTTGACCCACGCTTGCGTGGGCGGTGAAGTTTTGAAGAAAGTTCTTTCCGGAGAAACTCGGTTATATTTTAAGGATGGATTACGGACAAATTATGGTTCAGTGGTACGAAGAATTGTTTGATAATTACGGAATGAAATATGATAACGAAAATTTCACTCAAGGAACAATTGGAGAATGTGATTTCCTGGAAAAGGAAATCCAAAAAAATAAAAATGCCAAAATCTTGGACATCGGATGTGGAACCGGCCGACATTCAATCGAACTTTCCAAAAGAGGATATGACATTACTGGAGTTGATTTATCAAATTCACTTTTGAAAAGGGCAAAAGAAAAGGCAGCCAAACATAAGCTGAAGGTTGTTTTTCAACAGCATGATGCAAGAAAACTTCCTTTTGAAAATGAATTTGATTTAGTCATCATGCTTTGTGAAGGCGCTTTCCCATTAATGGAAACCGATGAAATGAACTTTATAATTTTAAAGAACGCAGCTAATGCCTTAAAACCCAATGGAAAGTTAATATTTACCACATTGAATGGATTATTCCCTTTATTTCACTCAGTCAAAGATTTTCTCGCTTCTGCTCCGAAAGATGGAAACGCTACTTACAGCGATAATTCATTTGATTTAATGACGTTTAGAGATCATAGCATTACACATCTTGAGGGTGATTCAGGCAACAAAAAGGAATTGATCTGTAACGAAAGATATTATGTTCCCTCGGAAATAACATGGCTTTTGAAATCACTGAATATTAGGTCTATTGATATTTTTGGAGCAAAACTGGGTGCTTTTACAAGGAAGGATAAATTATCAACGGAAGACTACGAAATGTTGGTAATTGCCGAAAAATAATGAAAGGTTATAAAAACCAATAAATCCAAGTTAAAGAAAAAATACCCTTTTCACTTCTCTCATCCCGAAAAAATTAAATTTTTGAAACTACCATGACTACAACTTCAATTTCAAACTCAATCACTCATTTGAACACCCTCCGCTGGCGTTGTATTGGCCCTCCGCGTGGAGGGCGTGTTGTTGCGGTGGCCGGCGATCCGTTTGATTCGCAAGTATTTTATTTTGGTGCGGCAGCAGGCGGGATTTGGAAAACAGAGGACGGCGGTACTTATTGGGAAAATGTTTCCGACGGTTTTTTGGCAAGTGCAGCGGTTGGTGCTTTAACGGTTGCGCCTTCCGACACAAACGTGATTTATGCCGGAATGGGCGAATCAACCATTCGGATTGATGTCTCGTTCGGCGATGGCGTTTACAAATCAACCGATGCGGGAAAAACCTGGAAAAACATCGGTCTCCGGAAAACTCGGCACATTAGCGAAATTCGTGTGCATCCAAACAATCCGGATTTGGTTTATGTGGCTGCGTTCGGTGACGCCTTCGGCTCCAACAAAGAAGCAAGCCTTACGCGGGGAATATTCCGTTCAAAAGACGGTGGGAAAAACTGGGAGCAAATTCTTTTCCGCAGTAAAAAAGCAGGTGCCATCGACTTGAGCATCGACCCAAAAAATCCCCGGATTCTCTACGCTTCTTTTTGGGAAGCTTACCGAAACTTCTGGAGCATGAACAGCGGCGGCCCGGACAGCAGCCTTTACCGCTCAAAAGACGGAGGGGACACATGGACTGAAATCACGGACAATCCCGGACTGCCAAAAGGCACAAAAGGAAAAATCGGAATCAGCATTTCACCTGCAAAAAGTGGACGGATTTGGGCCATTATCGAAGCAGAAGAAGCAGGACTTTACCGCTCGGACAACGGCGGGGAAAGCTGGGTGCAAACTTCCGGAAACCGTGATTTGATTCACCGTCCATGGTATTACTGCCACGTTTTCGCAGATCCTCAACACGCCGACACGGTTTATATCACCAATCTGCAAATGTGGAAATCAACTGACGGCGGAACTAATTTTTCTGAAATAACCACGCCACATGGAGATAATCACGACCTCTGGATCGATCCGAATAATCCGCAGCGTATGGTTCAAGGAAACGATGGTGGAGCTTGTGTTTCATACAACGGTGGTGATACATGGTCCACGATTTATAACCAGATCACTGCGCAATTTTACCGTATGGACATTGACAATGAATTTCCATATCGAGTTTATGCAACCCAGCAGGACAACACGAGCATCAGTGTTCCGAGTGCCAGCTCTTACGGTGCAATTACACTTCAGGAAAGTACTTTTCCCGGAACCGG
>DTUH01000063.1 GCA_012964265.1 Candidatus Lambdaproteobacteria bacterium | reverse complement strand
GCGACCAACGAATATTGGGCGAACACACAGGTTCGCCCCTACATCGCGTGGTACAATGGTTTAAAACGATGACAACCAATGAATATATTCGTGGGGTAAAAAATAACAATTGGCAACGATTTGACGATAAATTATGGCAACTAAATTATTGGGAACAAATTATTCGTAATGAAAAATCATACCAAACGATATCAGAATATGTTGCCAACAATCCGGATAAATGGAATGAAGATAAATTGAATCCATCAAAAAATATAATCTAAATTATTGGTAAATTAAGGCTGTCAAATCTATGCTCCAGATATTACTCCTGATTGTAGAAAATTAGGGACAAAAGTTGTCGCTGATATCGGAATAACACAGTGTCCAGTAGAACTCAAATCATTTATCTTTTGTAAAAATATGCCACGAAAACGAAAAGGAAGGGCGCAATCCCGAACCACTTCCGGAATCCGTCAACTGCCCTGGAAACAACCCCGTAATCCGTACTCGCCTTTTGAAATTGTGAGTGCCGATCAAATTGAAGCCATTCATCAGGCAAGTATGAAAATTTTGCGTGAACTCGGCATTGCTTTTTTGGATGATGAGGCGAGTACGGATTACGGGGTTGTTTCCAGGGCAGTTGACGGATTCCTTTTTTGGATGATGAGGCACTCGATATTCTCAAAGAACACGGTGCCGATGTTGATCGTTCAACGCAAATGGTTAAGTTTGATCCGGAATTGATCGAGAAATATATCGCCAAATCTCCGGAACAATTTACACTCCATGCGCGTAATCCGGAACATAATCTGGAAGTCGGTAAGAATTGGACTTTGTTTTCATTGGTGGGAAGTCCGCCAAATTGTTCCGATTTAGACAATGGAAGACGTCCCGGTAATTTTAAGGATTACCAAAATTTAATTCGCCTGGGACAACATTTCAACATCATTCACATGACAGGAGGTTATCCGGTTGAACCGGTTGATCTTCCGGCAAATACACGGCATTTGGATTGCGCGCTCACCCATTTGACAATGACCGATAAGGTTTTTCATGCTTATTCACTGGGAAAACAACGCATAGTTGACAGCATAGATATGCTGTGCATCGGGCATGGGCTGACACGGGAACAACTCAAAATGCGCCCCAGTTTGATTTCGATTATCAACACTTCGTCGCCGTTGCGGCTCGATGGAATAATGATTCAGGGAATGCTGGAAATGATTCGCAACGGGCAAGCCGTTTGTGTGACTCCTTTTACGCTTTCCGGCGCAATGGCTCCGGTGACTTTGGCGGGAGCTTTATCGTTGCAAAATGCGGAAGCTCTGGCCTCGCTTGCTTTTACCCAAATGGCGGCTCCGGGTTCTCCGGTGATTTACGGCGGCTTCACTTCCAATGTCGATATGAAAACCGGCGCACCGGCTTTTGGAACTCCGGAAATGGCGAAAACGGCTTTAATCGGCGGACAACTGGCGCGCCGTTACGGCATCCCTTATCGCTCTTCAAATGTTAATGCCTGTAATACAGTCGATACGCAAGCAGGATACGAGTCGATGATGGCACTTTGGCCGACAATCATGAGCCATTGCAATTTTGTCAAACACGCCGCCGGATGGCTGGAAGGCGGACTTTGCGCTTCATTTGAAAAAGTTGTTGTCGATGTTGAATTGTTGCAAATGATGTCTGAATTTCTGGAAACACTTTCTTTTTCAGAAGACGAATTGGCTTTTGAAGCCATTAAGGATGTTGGTCCCGGAGGTCATTTTTTCGGAACACAACATACTTTGGACCGTTACGAAACTGCGTTTTACCCGCCGATTCTTTCCGATTGGAACAACTTCGGTCAATGGACAGAAGACGGCGGTTTTGACACCGCTCAACGTGCAAATCGCATTTGGAAACAAGCCCTTGAGGAATATCAGCAACCATATTTGGAAGAATCAAAGGTTGAGGAATTGGAAGCATTTGTCACCAAACGCAAGGAAAATCCGGGAATTTCGATGTTCTAAAGTGAGCCTTACATGCAATTGCAACACGCCACACTTCCGCTGTACGATCTTCCGGAAGCTCGAATGCAAACGGATGCGTTGTGGCAAGGATTAGCTGATTCATTCCGGAAAGCCGGCTTGGACAACGTACCGGAGGCATTGTTTCGGGGTGAAGATGTTTATCAAAAAAATGTCTTTTTAGGACAAGTTTGCGGTTATCCGCTAACACATGAATTTTCCGGACGTTTTCAGGTGATCGCAACTCCGGTTTATCAAACACCTTATTTTACGGGGCCGGAATATCGCAGCGTGATTGCGGTGCATCGGAATTGCGAATGGGAAATACTGGTGGATGCCGAAGGAAGTCGAGCAGTCGTTAATTCGAAAAATTCGCATTCCGGTTACAATATTTTGCGCTCAATGGTCACACCGATGACAACAGAAAGACCATTTTTCCATGAGGTCCTTGTCAGTGACGGACATCGCAAAAGTTTAGCGCACATTGCAAACAAGGTGGCAGATGTGGCGGCCATTGACGCTTTGACCTGGAGTTTGCTGGAACGATATGCTCCGGAAGATTTGGAAAACGTTCGTATTTTGGAAATATCACCTCCGGCTCCTGCACCGGCATTTGTTACTGACATAGGGTCTTCTGACGAAAAGCTGGATCTTTTCAGGAAGGCTTTGCAAATTGCTTGTGAGGAACCGGAATTGAAAAAAGTAAGCGAACAATTGTTTCTGGAAAGTGTGGAAATTCTTCAGGAAGATGCATACGAATGTATATTGGAAATGGAAATAGAATCGATTGAAGATTTATGATTTCACGTTTGAATCCTAAATGTCCGGTGCGGATCGAATGGCAAACCATTTTGCTGGGTGTTTTGATTTACTCATTATTTGGTTTGCTAACCTGGAATTATCATAGTTTGCCGTGGTGGTTAGTTTTTGCGGTCGGCGGTTATGTGGTGGCCTGGCACGGTTCTTTGCGGCACGAAGCGGTTCACGCACATCCTACTTCTTCCGCAAAAATAAACGAACTGCTGGTTTTGCCCAGTTTGGATTTGTATTTGCCTTTTCGTCTTTATTTAAACAGCCATACTCAGCATCACATTAACGAAAACCTGACTTATCCGGAACAGGATCCTGAATCATTTTATTTATATCATCATAACTGGGATTCCCTGCCCCGGTGGCGGCAAGGGATGTATTGGGTTTTTCACACCCTCGGCGGACGCTTATTCTTGTATCCGTTTTGGATGGTTTCCTGTTTTTTGAAAGACGAAGTATTACGTTTGTTGCGAGGTGACCGCATTCATTTGAAAGCCTGGATTTGGCATTTATTTGGATTGGCGCTCACCTTGGGTTGGGTTTCCGGAGTTTGCGGTATTCCGTTCTTGGAATATCTGTTTTTGTTTGCATATCCGGGAACATCGTTCACGCTTTTACGTTCCTTTGCCGAACACAGGAGTCATCCGGAATGTGAGGGACGCACCGCTGTTTTGGAAGCAGAATCTCTATTTGGAATTTTATATCTTTACAATAATTATCACGCTTTGCACCACAACGCGCCGGACATGGCGTGGTACAAACTTCCGGCTCTATTTCGTGAGAAACGTGAAGATTTGTTAAAACAAAATCACGGCTATTTAATCCGGGGCTATCGTGAATTATTCCGGAAATATTTATTTAATCCCAAAG
>DTUH01000062.1 GCA_012964265.1 Candidatus Lambdaproteobacteria bacterium | reverse complement strand
ACATAAAAGTTTCAGGATTTAAATCATTTTGTCATCCTGTCAATCTGCAGGTTAAACAAAACGGAATTACAATTGTTGTAGGACCCAATGGCTGCGGAAAAAGCAATGTAGTTGACGCAGTCCGCTGGGTTCTCGGTGAACAGAGCGCAAAACATTTGCGGGGCGGAAGCATGGAGGATGTTATTTTTGCCGGAAGTTCCTATCACAAACCTTCCGGAATGGCTGAAGTCTCACTAACATTCTCCAATCCCAAAGGCGACACTCTTCGCCAATATGCAGATTACACAGAAATTTCGGTTACCCGACGACTTTACCGTTCAGGAGACAGTGTTTACATGATCAACAAAACTCCGGTGCGTTTGAAAGATGTACGGGAATTATTCATGGATACAGGAGTTGGAGGAACAGGATACTCAATAATTGAGCAGGGGCGAGTTGAAGAAATAGTCAGTTCAAAACCAATTGATCGCCGCACTTTAATTGATGACGCTGCAGGCATCGTCAAGTTTCGCTTCAAACGTGAAACCGCAGAAAAACGTCTGGAGGAAACAACACAAAATTTATTGCGTGTGACAGACGTTCTTGGAGCGCTTTCTGAGCAGGAAGATGGATTAAGGGAGCATGTTGAACATGCAGAAAAATATTTGGAACTGCAGGAGCAGTGCGGATTACTGGAGCGGCAGCATATTTGTCTAAGTTTGCATCAAGCTGTTATAAATGAAGAAAAAGCACAAGATCTGGTGCAGGGGCATCAACAACAGCAGGTGGACTTACAAAATGAAAAGTCTGTAGTTGAAACTGAAATGGAACGTCTTAAGTTAGAGCAAATTCAACGGGGTACAAAGGTTGGCGAAAGTCGTGAACAACTTTTTCAAAAAGAGCAAAAAATTCAAGAAGCTGAAAATCAGCGTGAACTTGAAAAACAAAATCTGCAAAATGTCAGCGAACTTCAGCAGAATCAGGAAGCTGAGCTTGCTGAACTAAAACAACGGCTAACTGAACGTGAACAGGAGAAGTCTGAAATCGAAACGCGACTGAAGGAACTTGCAGTGCGTTTGGGTGAAATTCAGGCAAAACTGGTAAATATTGAAGTGCAACGTGCAAAAGAAAACACTGCACTTCAAAAAGCAAATGAAGATGCATCTGCGTTGCAGAAACGTCTGCTGACGGTACATACTGAATTAACAAATCATACAAATCAGAAAAATTTTCTGGATGAACGACTTGAAAATCTTACGGAACGCAGTCAACGTCTGCAGGATCAGGAACAGTCGCACAGAAATCTGCTTCAGGAAGTAACTCTTCAGGTCTCTGACAGAGAAGAACTAATGGAGACTATGCACTTGCAGAAAGGAGAATTGTCGGGAAAGTTGGCGGAACTTGAAAGTAGTCTTGCAGGTCAGCACTCGCAGTTAACTGAAGCAGAAAAACAACTTGAAGATTTACGTTACCAACATAGTACAGCACAATCTCGAATTGAGTCCTTGCAGCAAATCCAGACACACTATGAAGGATTTAGCGACAGTGTAAAAATATTTATGCAGTTGGTGAATGATGATCCGGAAACAAAGAAAAAAATGGGAATTTCCGGACTTCTCGCTGATTTTATTTCTGTCTCCGCAGAAATTTTGGATTCTGTTTCTCCAGTTGTGGCAGAAGTCCTGGATTGGGTAGTGATTGAACGGGCGGCAGAGTTTCCGCAGCTTGAATTGTTTTGTGCAGAGCATGAATTGGGGCAACTCCATTTTATTGCTTTAGATCATCCCGCATCTGTTCCGGAATCCGCAGTTAATAACGGCACTCCTCTACCATATATCCTAAAGTTCAAGGGGCCTTTGAAAGAATGGGGCGAAAAGTATTTTTCACGTTTTACACTGCTGAAAGATGAAAATAACTTTTGGAATGTATCCGAAAAGAACTGGCCTGAAGCACCATTTGAATGGCTCTCATCTTCCGGAATTCGTCTTTCAAATTCAACCGTCAGCATGGGAAAGGTTCAGTCCGGATCGCTGGGATTTTTGCAGCGCCAGCAGCAAATTGTCGATGTTGAAGAATATGCTGAAGATTTAAACAACAAAATTAAAAAGCTGGAAAAAGAACTGGAATCCATACAGCAGGAATATGAGTCTTTGAAACAGGAACAGGAATCGAGTGAAGAAGAGTCGCGAAAATTGGAATTTGAACTGCTAAGCTGCAACAAAGAACTGGAACACCATCAGTTGGAAGAGCGGCGAACGCAGCAAACAGTTTCACAAATTGCTCAAGATTCAGAAAATATCCGGAAGGAAATGGACTCTTCGCAGCAAAAAGAAGAGACTGCGACTGCAACAATCTTTACTCTTGAAAAAGAACGTGCTGAATTAGAAGAAAAAACTAAAGAGGTACAGGAACACATACAGGATCAGCAAAGTCGTACAGATGCAACTGCAGAGGAATTACTGAGTCACCGTGTTTCATTGACAGAGATTACTGAACAACAAAAAAATACGGAGGAAACTACGGAACGATTGCGCCGTGAATACACAGAAATAAGTTTGCGGCTCGATCAACTTGAAACAGCAAAAAGCGAGGGTAACCTTAGACTTGAGCGAAGTCAGAAACGTATCATAGAAATTGATGAATCTTTTGCAGGAATGCTTGAAGCACGATCGCTGATGAAACTGGAATTGGACGAAGAAATTCTGCTTCACGAACAAAAGAATGAAGAGCAAACTTTGCTTACACAAAAACTGCAGGAACGACAAGGATTACTGGAAAACTCCGTGAGTGTAGCCCACCAGGAATCACTCAGGTTGACTGAATTCCGCATACAAAGAGAGCAGCTTGAAAACCAATTAGCAGAAATCACTGAACACTCTGCGGAAGATATCCTGGCAAAATTGGATATTAAGAATTCGGATATTAAAAAAATGTGGCAGGAATTGCGTGCCCTCAAATTGCGTTTGAATGCAATGGGCGCCGTGAATCTTTCCGCTCCGGAAGAATTTGCCGCATTGACTGAACGGATTGATTTTTTGAAATCACAATCAGACGATTTACAAAATGCCTTAAATAATTTGAAGGAAACCATCAAGGATATCAACATTGAATCCCGCAGGCGTTTTAGCGAAATGTTTGATTTGGTAAATGAAAATTTCAAAAATGTTTTTAGCTCGTTGTTTGAAGGTGGAGAAGCTAAACTTGTGCTGACAGAATCAGAAGACCTCTTGAATGCGGGTGTTGATATTGTGGCACAACCTCCCGGGAAAAAATTGCAAAATATCAATTTGCTTTCCGGTGGAGAAAAAGCATTGACCGCGATTTCATTAATATTTGCGATTTTTTTGGTTAAGCCAAGCCCATTCTGTTTCCTTGATGAAGTTGACGCGCCGCTGGATGATGTGAATGTGGTACGCTTCAGCCGCTTAATCACTAGTTTGTCTTACGATTCTCAATTTATTCTCATCACCCACAACAAAAAAACGATGGAAATCGGCGACCTTTTGTATGGTGTTACCATGGAAGAACCTGGAATTTCCAAAACAGTGTCTGTCGAATTTCAAGAAGCAAAGAGCTTGTTGCCTGATTAAAGAATTGAACAGAAATTCCTGTCTTATGATTAATTTCCGGATATAAATTAAATAATTTCAAGATCGAGTCAATTTAAATATATTGAAAATAAGCTAAATT
>DTUH01000061.1 GCA_012964265.1 Candidatus Lambdaproteobacteria bacterium | reverse complement strand
GGCGTAAGCGTCCGCCATATAACTTGCCGAGCGTTCATCGCGCGTCAAAATATGCTCCATACCGTGGTCCAAATTATGGAGTGCATCATAAAATGGTAAAGACGTATCCCCGCAAAGTCCGAAAATGTGTTTCACTTCATGTGCTTGAAGCATCCGCACCATTGACGATGCGACATTTAGTTTATTATCCATGTCGTTCATAATAATCGTATTTCAATTTGGAATTCCGTATGGTATACCAATTGGAATATAACTTATCGCACAACAATATCCATGTCAAGAAAAAATAAAAATAGATTTTTATAATAAATTAGAACAATTAAATCATTAAGTATAGTGATTTAATTTCATAATATTATTCGCAAATGTTATGGAAATTATGAGTTTTTCATGTAATTGCTGAAGGATTCAACGAAGCGCTTTGATGTAATTGACATGTTTTGTTCACCTGGAGAAATACACCCAGTTGCATCATGACAGGAGGAATCAGTGGAATGAAACTCAATATTTCACTACCTAAAGATTTATTAGCGAATCGGGGCACTACAACAATCCCAAATCCGGTAGAGACCAGATTTAAAATTTCTTCAGAAGATCGTGTCTCGACTTTGATTTGACGGTTTATAATGGAATTTTCAAACGCCTGATCAACTGCAAAGCGGATGTGCGTTCCTCTTGGATACGAGATGAAAATTTCATCTTTGAGATCAGAAGCGGTAATCGTGCATCGAGTAGCCAAAGAATGCGTTTTGGACACAACGCAGACCATTTCCATCGGAAAAGAAGAATGAAGTTCCACGTCTGAACCTTCAAGAGGAAGATTTGCGAATCCGAGGTCGTACTGGTGGGAACTGATCCATTCCATCACCTGCAGGCGTGTGCGGCTTTCAAGTTCTATAGTGATATCCGGATACTGTTGACTGAAATCTTTAATGACTTGCGGTAAGAGCAATATAGCGATTCCCGGCATAGCTATTAAACGCAGATGCCCTCTTTTCAACTCCAGTATGGACTGTGCCGTATCTTCAATACTACTCAGTCCAATAAAAGCTTTCTCAACTTCGTCGTAGAGCAGTTTAGCTTCAACAGTTGGGATCAACCGTTTCTTTCTTCTATCAAACAGTTGAAAGTTGACATGTTCCTCTAAATCAGCGATTAAACGGCTGACGGCAGGTTGACTAATGTATAACAATTTCCCCGCCTGAGTAACGCTTCCGGTTTCCATAACCATGCGGAATGCTTCCAACTGCCTAAGATTCGAAACTATCCTCTATATAATATTTTAGCATAAGATTCACAAAAAATATCATTTGACATCCTTGATTGGCAAGTGGAATACTATCATATTTGACAAATACCTAAACTACCAACACAACAGTTTTGCATGGAAAGTTCAGATATTCTGGTAATTGGCGGCGGCATCATTGGAGCATCTGTTGCCTACGGTGTGGCAAAACAGGGTGTTGATGTAACTTTGCTGGATCAAGGTGGAAGTACACCCAGCGCTTCGCGAGGTAATTTCGGTCTTACCTGGGTGCAAGGCAAGGGTTTAGGTATGCCGCGTTATGCTGAATGGACACTGGATTCCGTTCAGGCATGGCCGGAGTTTTCCGAAGATTTGAGGGAAAATTCTGGAATCTCGGTGGACTTCAAACAGCCGGGTGGTTTTGAAGCTTGTCTGGGAGAGGAAGAGTGGTGCCGACGTAAAGCTATAGTGGATCAGATGCGTCAGGAATCGGTAAACGGAAACTACGATTGCGAAATGCTGGACCGCCATACCATGCAGGAAATGATTCCGAAGTTACGTCTGGGAAAAACTGTTTATGGTGCTTCATATTCTCCACATGACGGCCACCTGAATCCATTGGCCCTTCTCAGCGCTCTCATGGCCGCTCTTAAAAACTTTGGAATTAAACATTATCCGGAAAATCAGGTGGAGTCAGTTTCTTTCCGGAATGACAGCTTTGAGATTCGGACGACTAAACAGCGATTTTCTGCAAAGAAAATTGTCCTTGCTTGTGGTTTAGGAATTAAGGCGTTGGCTCGGCAAGTCGGAATGGAGATTCCCATACGCCCACAACGCGGGCAGATTCTAGTCACCGAGCGCACGCTTCCATTGCTGGAGCAGCCCTTTGTTACCATCCGGCAGACGCATGAAGGCTCATTTATGATTGGCGCGTCACACGAGGAAGTTAATATGGATACCGGAACCACGCTGGAGGTAATGCGCGACCTTGCCAGCCGCGCTCTTCAGTTGTTTCCGGAATTGTACAAATTGCAGCTGGTTCGCTGCTGGGGTGCTCTGCGCATTCTCACGCCGGACAACAGACCTGTTTACGTTGAGTCTGAATCCTGTCCGGGAGCTTTCGTGGTTACATCACACAGTGGAATCACTTTGGCGCCGCTCCATGCCGGCAGACTTTCCAAATGGATAGTGGATGGAATAACTCCGGAAGGGTTCGAAAATTTTCATCCAGGGAGGTTCGATGCTTAAGCGACGCTGGGCTTCGCAAGGCAAAGCGGTTAAATTCTGGTTTGAGGATAAGTCTATTCCAGCACAAGAGGGAGAAAGTGTGGCAGCAGCTCTGCTTGCAGCAGGAGAAGTTTATTTGCGAACAAGTCCTGTCAGCGGAGAAGTCCGTGCACCATACTGTTGGATGGGAGTTTGTTTTGAGTGTCTGCTGGAAATAGACGGGCAGCCAAACCAGCAGAGCTGCTTGATTTCGGTCAAAGAAGGAATGTACGTTCGCCGTCAAACGTCTATCCCAGGAGAATCTGCATGAATCAAACTTACGATTTTGTTATCATCGGAGCAGGACCTGCAGGACTGGCGGCTGCAATGGAAGCGAAAAAACAAAAACTACCCGTGTTGGTACTCGACGAGCAACCCGAAGCCGGTGGGCAGATTTATCGTTCAGTCAGCTCAACAAAACATCTCCGTCCGGAAACTTATTCCTTGCTTGGTCCAGATTATCAAGTTGGGCAAACTCTGGAACATTCTTTTCAGCAATCCGGAGTTGATTATATTCCCGGTGCTTCTGTTTGGCAGGTGGAACCTGATCTGTCAGTTCTTTACTTGCGAAATGGTGACGTCGAGCAAGTTGGAGCCAGGCGACTTCTGGTAGCAACCGGTGCGATGGAGCGACCTGTTCCGATTCCGGGCTGGACACTTCCCGGAGTGATGGGCGCGGCGGCGGCAGATGTTCTGTTAAAATCTTCAGGAACCGTACCTTCCGGACGAGTTGTACTGGCAGGGAGCGGACCATTGCTATGGTTGACGGCTTCCCGACTTGCGGCGGCGGATGTAAAGATTTTAGCTGTGCTGGAAACCACAACTTTGCTGAATTACCTGCAGGCTCTGCCACACCTCCCACGAGCCTTGTTTGCAAGCGAATATTTACTCAAAGGATTGCGTCTCAAACAACAGGTACGGAGAGCCGGAATTCCGGTACACTCCGGGATTCATGAATTAAATGCTACTGGTACTAAACGACTGGAAACCGTTTGCTACACACATCAGGGACAATCACGAAAGTTAGCTGCAGAAACATTACTCCTGCACGAAGGCGTGGTGTCAAACACCCAACTCACTCGGCAGTTGGGATGCGAGCATATCTGGCACGAACTGCAGCGCTACTGGCATCCATTGCTGGACGAATGGGGCAACACCAGCGTTGAGGGTGTA
>DTUH01000060.1 GCA_012964265.1 Candidatus Lambdaproteobacteria bacterium | reverse complement strand
AACAACGCTTCTTTACATCCCGCTGCTTCGCCCTGTTTGACAAGTTCCAAAACTTCTTCGGGAGTCATAAAATTTCGGGAATCTTTTAAGGGAGCTTCGGCAAAAGTGCAATAGTGGCAAAAATCGCGGCAGAGTTTTGTTAAAGGAATGAAGATTTTGCGGGAATACGAAATGATGTTTCCGTGACCGTGGTCTCGGAGTTGTCTGGCAAGTGCCGTCAATTTATGAGTGTCAGGAACTTCAGCCAAAGCCAAAGCTTCGGCAACACTGGGACGGCGTACAATATATTGTTGTAGTGGAGTTTTGTTCATGCGATTTTTATCCGTTCCAAAATTTTGTATTTTTGCAAATAATTTTGCGCCCGTGTTCGTACGGATTGCCGACCAAGTTCCAGCAAATCTTCCGGAGTGTCAATGTCCAAACCGATTCCCGGAAGTTTCAAAGTTTGCAAAGACACTCCTAATTTTCGTGCGGTTTCCAAATGCGGAAAATAACTATTGGGTCCAAAACGTAAAGGTGCGGCAGTCGGCGGAGAAAGCACAATGCAATTTGAACCTTGTTCGTCGCGTGCCGGAACAATCGTCATCGCCGTAACGTCCGCTGTGGAGCACGCGTTTTCATGTGTCACAATCACGGTCTGAATTTCTTCCACCGTTACCAACGGCACATCGCCCGGAAGAATCAACATTTTGGCAACTCTTTTGGACTCCAAAATTTCTGCTGTCCGTGTAACTGCCGCCGTTTGCCCTTCGTCCTTTTCTGTGAATAAAACAGATGTGCCGTATTTTTTAGCAATTTTTCCGGCAATCGGACAAACTGTCGCCACCGCAACTTGTTCCAATTCCGGAACAGCCAGCAATGTTGTCAAAACATCCTCGAACATCTCCACAAAAAAATCTCTCCGCTCTTGCGGATTAAGCGCAGATTTCAAACGGTGCTTGGTTTCGTTCAGATTTTTAATTGGAATTACGGCCCACATTACAAACCGTTTTTCTGTGAAATAAAGGTACGATTGCCGCAATGTCTAGAAAAATCCATCACCGTATTTGCCAGTACTGTTTTTGTTTCAAGGTCAGTCATTAAAGTTTCGGTAGCTTTTACGGAAACATCCATTTTTTGGATTTCCGGAATTTCAGCTTCATCTTGAAAGTCCACAATAAAACCGTCCAGAAAATCACAATAATAATTAGCGACGGCAGTTGCGGAAACCGGATGTCCGAGTTCCCGCATAATTTTTGCGGTTGGGCCTTTGACCGCATCGCCGCCGACAATCGGAGAAACCGCAATCACGGGCGCAGAACATTCCCGCAAAGCCTCCCGAACTCCCCGAATCGCAAGAATGGGGTCAATGCTCAGAATTGGATTTGACGGGCAAATCACCACCGCTTGCAACAACTGATTCCGGAACATTTCCATAAATTCCGGAGTCGGCAAAGCGTTTTCCGCACCTTGAAAACGTAGCCCACTGACGATGGGTTCGCAACGTTTTTGCACAAAATAATTTTGAAACGCTAAATCGCCTTCCGGAGTTTCAACAATCGTGCGCACTGCATCATTACTTGCCGGAATAATTCGCGCCTCAATTCCGAATTTACGGCAAAAATCAGTCGTAATTTGCGAAAGCGTTTCACCTTTCGCAAGTCTGCGGGTGCGTTCAAGATGCGTCGCTAAATCTTGGTCTCCCAACTGAAACCATGTTTCATCGCACGCACCGGACGTTCCAGACAACTTTTTCAAGGCTTGCATGAAGTTCCATGATTCGTTGGCCAATCCCCAACCTTTTTCTGTGTCGGCAGTTCCGGAAAGCGTGTACATTAGAGTATCCAAATCCGGAGAAATGTGTTGCCCAAAATGCACAAAATCGTCACCGATGTTTCCGACAATCATCAGCTTTTCCGGAGGCACGACATGAGCCAATCCCAATGCGAGTTTGGCTCCGCCAATGCCGCCGGAGAGTGCGAGAACGGTTGGAAGCGGAAGCTCCGGTGGTGAATTTCCGGAAATATTCATCGAAACAAATCCTTTTCTTTCGGACGTATCAATCCGAAAGTCCCGGTGTTCTGCATGGCGATTCCGGAAAAATCATAACCGCGAATCAAAATCACCGGACGGCCTTCTCCGGCTTGGCCTTGTAAAAGCGAAGCGGCGGCAGACAATTCATCGGCAATCGCTTCTTCACTTGTCTGCAAAGGTTCACCGAAAAGATCGGGGCGGCCCCGTAAATCCAGCAGTGCCGGCAATCCGGAAACTCCAAGCGCGGTCCCGGTAGTGCCGTTGCGCCAGGCACGCCCAAGGCTGTCGTTGATGATCACGGCCAGATTTCGATTGGTTTTTCGTTGGAGTTGTTTGCGGATGTTTGCTGCAGACGCATCGGGATCAAGCGGCAAAAGCAGAACTTGTTCCTCCCCTCCGTCTTTTTCAACATTTGAATGGTCGATGCCTGCATTGGCCAGCACCACTCCTTGCCGATTTTCCGCTACAATTACGCTTGAGCGATAGCGCACAATTTCACGTGATTCCGACAAAATCAATTCCATCAAACGCGGGTCTTTTTCTGTTTCCGCCGCTAACTGAAAAGCCCTTTCCGAAGGTTTTACATCGGCCAGCCGGACATAACGCCCTTCTGATTTGGAAACAATCTTTTGTGCAATAACAAGAATATCGCCGTCTTCCAATTTTATAGAAGTTTGTTGCAAACTCTGGAGAATGAGCGCAACCAAATCGTCCCCGGAATGTACCAACGGAATTCCTGCAAATGCCGTCAAAGTTAAGGAAACCGGAGCATCCGGTACGTCCGGTTCTTCAGGAGTGGCTGTTTGGGGAGATGCCGGAGAAGTCATACGTCCATGCCCGACAATTCGGATGCCGGAGCCCTCCATTTGATAGCGTTTGTTGAGGAAAATGAGAACCGGCGTGAGGGATTCGCTGACAACAGAATTGTCAATGGGTCCGGCGTGCCAGCCTTTGAGTCCTGCCGCTTCAACGAGAGAAATGACACAAGTTCGCGCATCCACATTATTTCCGCAAACCAGAACTTCGCCCACCAAACCGGAACTTGATGCGTCTTTTGCCAATTCTGCCGCAGCGATAGTTTGAAAAGCGGAAACCACGCGCACATTTTTGCCGAGCTTTTCTTGCGTCCTTTTTGCCACTGAACCGCCTTTCGGAAGTTGTACCCGACTGACTTTAGGAGGAACGAGCGGAACCGTTGTATCCACCACAATTTTGCCTTGAACCGCGCTCGAAATTTCCTCAATAATGGCCTCATGATTGGCAAATGGAACTGTCAACACAATGATTTGCGCCAGACTTGCGGCCTCTTGATTGCTTAAGCCGCAAGCAATTTTTTCTCCCAAACCGGAACGTCCGGTGAGAGTTGTATTCAATTTGTCGGCGGCAAGTTCTGCTTTTTCCGCATTTCGTGAGCCGATAAAAATTTTAAATCCGGCCCGTCCCCAGCACCATGCCAATGCCGACCCCAATCCTCCGGTTCCGCCGATAACTGCAATAGACGAAATGTCCAGTGTGGCCGGAATGTCCGGTGCGGATTCTTTTTTTTCTGACATTTTGTTTTCTCTAATAATTTATTTTCCGGAAGCACAATCGGCTCGATCGCTAGCCGTCAACCGAATTATCAGGCGGTTCTTTATCAAAAAAAGTCCTATACCAAATTCTCGTCACTACGTGCGCCGCAGTTTCAACTGAAATCGGTACTT
>DTUH01000059.1 GCA_012964265.1 Candidatus Lambdaproteobacteria bacterium | reverse complement strand
CCATGCATATCATACAAACCCCATTGATTAGAACTTTTAGTCCGGACTTCCTGCGGTTCACCGGTATTATCGTACCAGGCAATGCTTGTTGTACAAGTGTTGTTACCACATGACCACTTAGTTGTTGTTCCGGCACGTACCGCATATTCCCATTCAGCTTCCGTACAAAGCCGATAGGTTCCGGAACGGGTACTTTTCAGCCAGTTTGCATATTCTACTGCTTCATTCCAGTTAACATAATTCATCGGATGGTTTTCCTTTCCGGAAACACCATATGTTTTTTTTGCATTGCTGGTACTGTAAGTGTAGTTGCAGCTTCCAGCATCTACACAAGCTTTGAATTCACTCGAGGTAACTTCATGATCTGAGATATAAAATGGTCCCGTTAATTTTGTAGTATGAGTTGGAGATTCATCGGATTCATTATCTCCATCTATTATTGATTGATTATCTGCGCCCATCTGAAACCTGCCGCCGCTAAGAAAAACCATCCCGTTGCTGTCTGCCGAAGTAATCACCACACCACCCAAAGTTTCAAAGCTTGATGACTTTGCCGAAGAAAGCGTATTGCCTGCAGAGTCCTGGATTCCGGTTGTTAAAGAAATGCTGTAATCCCGAAAATGAGAAAGGTTGTCAGTGGGAGTAAAAGTGACTATTGACCCACTTAAACTAAAACTGCCACTGACAGAATTACTTGAGTTATCAAGCAGCTTGAAGGTGCTTGAACTGAGAGTTGCAGAAGAAACAGATTCACTAAAGACAACGATGATTGCAGAATCCACCGCTATACTGCTTGAGTTGTCAGTCGGACTGATTGAGATGACACTTGGCTGAGTGGTATCTGCAGCAGAATTATTGTCAGAACTTGTTGAATTATCGGATGAATTGTCACTGGAAGCAGAAACGGTGGTGAAGTTCCAGGTGCTGTCCTGCCCCAGACTGTTACCGGAAGTATCTTGAACTTTACTGGAAACGGTTGCCGAATGTGGAGTTCCATTTTTCAAAGAAGAAGATGGAAGCAAAACGACAATATTTTTTGAGAGAGAAATTGTTACAGAAACTGCAGTTCCGTTTGAGCTCAAAGAAAAATTACTTTCGCTCACACTGCTGTTTTTTACATCATTGCTAAAGGAAATCACAAATGAAGAATTTACTGCAACCTTTGTCGCATTATCTTCAGGGATAGTAGAATTTACCTTAAAATTAGTTGCCGTAGCAGCCGTGCTTCCACCACCACCAAACTCTTCAGACGAATCCTTGCTGCAAGCCCCTGAAATCAGGAAAATTATCAGCAATAGTAAAAACAATTTGCACGTGTTCCAGGACATAAATTCTTTCCCTGCATTAGCAGTTTTTGCTCTTCTTCTTTCAAACGGAATCCTCTCAGAAACAACAATAAGATGCAAGGTGAATTGGTTGACAATCTTAAGACCTGCAAGCAAAGTAAATTTTTATAAGGACATAATAAAAAATATTTGCTAAGGTAAGGTTTTGGTCAATAGTAATTATAATTTCCAATTTTGGGAGAAAAAAATGAATGAGCAGAAGATTTTTGAAATTCCGGCAGCAACTAAAGCAAAAACGTGGATTGACAACGAGACATATTTAAAAATGTATGAGGAGTCTGTACATGATCCAAACGGGTTTTGGGACAAACAGGCAGAACGCCTGGATTGGTTCAGAAAGTGGGACAACACTCTTGACTGGGACTACAACAAGGGTCATGTCCGGTGGTACGAAGGTGGGAAACTTAATGTTTCTTATAATTGTCTGGACCGTCATTTAGAAAAACGGGGAGAGCAAACGGCACTGATTTGGGAGTCTGATGATCCAAACGTTGATCGGTCTTTTACCTACAAAGAACTGCATACCGAGGTGTGCAAATTTGCCAATGTGATGAAGACTCGGGGCATTGAAAAAGGCGACCGTGTGATGATTTACATGCCGATGATTCCGGAACTGGCTATTGCGTGTCTCGCCTGCACCAGAATTGGCGCAGTACATTCCGTGGTGTTTGGAGGTTTCAGCGCAGAAGCCCTTAAAAATCGAATTATTGATTGTGGCGGAAAAATGCTGATTACTGCAAATGCCGGAACTCGGGGCGGGAAAAGTGTGCCTCTCAAGCAAAATGCTGATGAGGCCATGGAAGGCACCAACACCGAAAGCTGCATTGTGGTGAAGCACACCGGTGATGACTGCAACATGAAGTCCGTACGAGATTTTTTCTATCATGAAGAAATGGCAAACTCCTCCTCAGATTGTCCTGCAGAGGAAATGGATGCAGAGGATCCGCTTTTTATTCTTTACACTTCCGGATCAACCGGAAAACCAAAAGGAGTTTTGCACACTACTGCTGGATATTTGGTTTACACTTCCATCACACATCAATATGTGTTTGATTACCATGATGGCGATATTTATTGGTGCACGGCAGACATCGGTTGGGTTACCGGGCACAGCTACATTCTTTATGGACCGCTGTCAAATGGAGCCACAACTATAATGTTTGAAGGGGTTCCAAATTATCCGGATTTTGGCCGTTTTTGGGACATTTGCGACAAACACAAAGTCAATATTTTCTACACTGCTCCTACCGCCATTCGGGCAATTGCCAAGGAAGGAGATGAATTGGTAAAAAAACGGAATTTAAGTTCACTGCGTTTGCTGGGCACAGTAGGGGAACCGATAAATCCGGAAGCATGGCTCTGGTATCACCGGGTTGTAGGACATGAAAATTGTCCAATTGTTGACACATGGTGGCAAACCGAAACAGGCGGAATTATGATTACTCCGCTTCCGGGAGCAACCCGCACCAAACCCGGATCAGCAACCCGCCCGTTTTTTGGCATTCAACCGCTTTTAGTGGATGCGGACGGTAACGAATTGGAAGGTGCAGCTGGAGGAAATTTGTGTATCAAACATCCTTGGCCTGGACAAATGCGCACCGTTTATGGTGATCATGAGCGTTTCATTCAAACTTATTTCAGCACTTACAAAGGACTTTATTTTACGGGAGACGGATGCCGACGAGACGAAGACGGATATTACTGGATTACCGGAAGAGTCGATGATGTGCTGAATGTTTCCGGACACCGCATGGGGACCGCAGAGCTTGAGTCGGCAGTGGTGCTCCACGAAAGTGTTGCTGAAGCTGCAATTGTAGGTTTTCCTCACGAAATTAAGGGACAGGGAATTTACGCCTATGTAACTTTAAATTCCGGAGTGGAACCAACTGATGATTTGAAAAAAGAATTGGTGCAGCTGGTGCGTAAAGAAATTGGACCGATTGCAACCTTTGATGTAATCCAATGGGCGCCCGGACTTCCTAAAACGCGATCCGGAAAAATCATGCGCCGAATTTTGCGCAAAATTGCCGAAAATGAGATTGACAGTATCGGTGACACTTCGACACTCGCTGATCCTTCTGTGGTAGAAGATTTAATTGCCAACGGTCCTGCCGGTTGAATTGCCGGTAAAGCTAGTGCAATGCGTTGGAGCCGCTAAATCAATATTCTGAAATGAGAAAACGATGAGTTATTTTGAAATATTTCGAAAATCTTTAGAACAGCCGGAACTTTTCTGGAGGGAACAGGCTGAGCAAATAAAGTGGTATGAATTTCCGGAAACAATTCTTTCCCAGGATGAACATGGATTTTATCGCTGGTTTACCGGTGGAAAACTGAACACGTCTTATCTCGCCCTGGATGTTCAGATCGAAGACGGACGCGGTGCTCAACCT
>DTUH01000058.1:15982-17492 GCA_012964265.1 Candidatus Lambdaproteobacteria bacterium | reverse complement strand
AAGGCACTTAAAAACTCAACTGAAATAGCCGCCACAAAAAATGCACATAAACAGGCAGGAGTCGGGGTTGTAAAAAGTTTTCGGCGTTTACATGACACATTTGAAAAAAGACAGCCGATAACGGAAAAAGAATTCTCGAACTGGCTTTATGAAGAATATTCTCAAGCGGAGGATTTTTCGGACCTTAGTTTCAATACAATCGCCGGATCCGGTCCGAATGGAGCGATTGTGCATTACGGAAATCCAGACTCAAAAATCCCGATGAAAAGCGGAGAAATGCTCCTTGTAGATTCCGGAATTCAATGTGGCGGCGGAACCACAGATGCGACACGGACTGTCATTCTCGGGAATCCGGATGAAAAACAAAAAAGGATTTACACTTTAGTCCTACAGGCACATATTCGACTGGCAAAACAAGTGTTTCCTGAAGGTACTACCGGAGCGTCATTGGATTCCATCACCCGTTCCGGACTCTGGAATGCGGGTCTGGATTATGGTCACGGAACAGGACATGGCGTCGGTGCGTTTCTGAATGTGCACGAAGGCCCCCAGCGCATCTCAACAGTTGCGCATGATGTCGCTCTGCAGGCAGGAATGGTACTTTCCAATGAACCGGGATTTTACGAATACGACTGGGGCGGAATTCGTTTGGAAAATCTTTATGTCGTCAAAAAAGCTGAAGGACTTCAGAAACATCCGGGCGGAAAGGGCTGGCTCTGTTTTGAAACACTGACGCTGATTCCATTTGAACGCAGATTGATTGATAGAAATATACTTGCAGAAGAAGAACTAAACTGGCTGGATGAGTATCATGTCCAAGTTTTGGAGAAAATTTCGCCTTTGCTGAATAATCCGGAAGATGTGCAATGGCTGACTTGGGCTTGCGAAATGGATTAAATGAAAATTCGGACGCCCGCAAAAATAAATCCGCAGCTTTATATTCTAAGTCAGTGCGATGACGGGTTTCATGAATTGTACATGCACATGGTGCCGGTCAGTTTATTCGACACTCTGAGCTTCAGCCAAAATAATAAACAAGAGCTCAAATTCCGGATGAATGGTGCAAGTTTTTCAGCAACTCCGGAAGAAAATTTAGTGGTCCGTGCAATAAGATCTTTTGAAAAAGCCGGCGGAATAACAGCTTCACTGGATGTTGTTCTGGAAAAAACAATCCCTTCAGGTGCAGGACTTGGAGGAGGCAGCGGAAATACGGCTGGGACTCTAAAGGTGTTAAATCATATTTATAGAGAATCTTCCTCAGCAGAGGGTCTTTTTCCTCCGGAAACTCTTGCCGAACTTGCGCTGGAACTCGGTTCAGATGTTCCTTTTTTTCTTGAGCCCACTCCAAGCGAAATCCGCGGCCGTGGTGAAAAGATAAATCCTCTTCAAGAATATCCAAAATTCTATGTTGTTATAATTAAACCTCCTCTTTCAATTCCTACTCCGGAAGCATACAACAATTGCCAGCCTGAAGTACACACTACTTTTCCGGAAGTAAAGTCTTTTGATG
>DTUH01000058.1:0-15972 GCA_012964265.1 Candidatus Lambdaproteobacteria bacterium | reverse complement strand
CCATTTCTGTGGCAGCTGAAATTCCCTCTGCGAGTGTTCTGGGGTCCTTTACAATCAGTTTGAAACTTCTTTACTCGCACAATATCCAGTCTTGTCTGAACTGAAATCTTTATTGCTCCAAAATGGTGCATTTGGTGCATTAGTCTCAGGGAGCGGTTCTGCCGTCTTTGGAGTATTTAATAATAAAAAACAGCAATATCATGCGTTTATAAACTTATCATGTCTCCATATTGGCAAAATATTTTCTTGCGAAACCTTAGCCACTCACCGCTATTATTGATTCAGCATTGCAGAAATTTAAAAATCATTAAGTACCTTTTACTGCTTCTCGTTTCTGCTTTCATTTTTGCAGGGTGCAGTACGAAACCCGCAAGTATCCGTAGTGGTAGTGATTACAACAATAACCGAGTCTGGAAACAGTCTAACTCACGTATAAAAAAATACGTTCAGGTTTACAAGAATAACAAACATATCAAAACCTGTTTGGATCGGGCAACTTCCAGCCGTTATCTTTATTATATACACCGGGTTTTCTATCAATATAAGCTGCCTCCGGAACTTGCGCATTTACCAATTCTGGAATCCTGTTTTGACACAAAAGCAGATTCCGGTCATGCAAGAGGCATGTGGCAATTCACGAAAGCAACCGCCAAAGATTATGGTTTGAATGTAGATTGGTTATCAGATGATCGGCTTAACTGGCGCAAATCGACCCATTCAGCTGCTCAATATCTGAAAATACTGGGGGAAAAGTTTGACAACAACTGGGAATTAGCGTTGGCAGGTTACAACGGTGGCCCGAATTATATGGAGCGCCAAATAAAATCTCAGGGCACACGAAATTTTTGGAAATTAAAATTGCGTAAAGAAACTCACGAATATGTACCAAAATTTCTGGCAATGCTTAGTGTCGCACGCAGCAGGTATCCTGAACTTTATTATCAGGGTGCGCCGCGTGCATGGGTCAAATCAGGATAAAATGTGTAACCGGCATACGGAGAAAAGAGGGCTTGATTCTGAAAGTAGCAATTGCTACATTTCAATCTGTTGAGTGAAAAAGAAAGCCCAAAATTTTATTTTTTTGTGAAGAAATCATCAAATATTTTTATATAATCACAGTTTACAAAAGGAGTTGCTATGGCAGATGAAGAAGATGGTGGAGCCGGTGAAGCCGACGGCGGAAGCAACGGTGGCGGGAAAAAGAAGCTCATTATCATTATCGTAGCAGTGGTGCTTTTGCTGGTCATTGGTATCGTAGTGTTTTTGCTGATGTCAGGTGAAGAAGAAGAACAATTACCTGAAGAAGAGCAGCAGGTTACAGGCATCGCGGAGCCTTTGGCAGAACCAATTTTCCTGCCATTGGAAAGCTTTGTGGTAAATCTCAAAGACGGACGGCGATTCTTAAAAACAACGGTCCAACTGATGCTCAGTGAACCCGGAGCATCAGCATATCTGTCAATCCGGCTGGTTGAGGTTAAAGATATTGTACTGGCTGAATTGCAGGAGTTGTCGGTGGAAGATGTCAAACAGTCCGATGCAAGAGAAGCATTGAAACAACGCTTAATCAGTGCAATCAGTCAGATCTTCCCCAGCAAGCCGGAATGGGAAGATCCTGAACCGATCAGAAAAGTTTTATTTGAGGAATTTGTAATCCAGTGATCCTCCTATACCACAGGCAAAATCAGGGGGCTGGAGTGTCGAAAGTTCCTTGGATATTGAGGCAATTTGGTCAGTCTGACATATCAAAGCTTGTTGGCAGACGAGAAACTGAGATGGACAAAGGGTCACGGGGAATTTCATTAAAAAAAAATAAATACTGGCTAACTGACAATTTTGGAAAGAGAGCGATCTGCTACCTTTTGATCCTCTCAGTGTTATTTTACTTTGCTTCATCATTACACGCAGAAGAAAAGATTGTTGAGGAAATTAAAGTCATTCGAGAGGGACCTCCTCCGCTGGAAACCCCACATTATTTGGATCTTGGCACTTTCGTGGTTAATATGCCTGGAGACAAATATTTTCTAAAGAGCAGTATCCAACTGGCTTTTGAAAATTCTGCTGCCAAAGAATGGCTCCTTGCTCGATTACCAATTGTCAAAGATCTTATAATAACACACCTTAATTCGATCACTGTTGAACAATTTGATAATACAAAAAATCGTGCAGTTATCAAAAATGATTTACAAATTCGCCTGAATTCACTTTTTCCCAATAAAGCTCCCTGGGAAGATTCGGCGCCAATTCGTAGAATATTATTTCTGGAATTTTACCGGCAGTAGTGTAAAACATGCTTGGCAGAAACGTGAGATGAACTTAAGCATGATTATGTCTGAATTGTCTCGAATTTTAGTTGTAGAGTTGCCTTTAAACTTGTACCCTTAAACATATAATTTTAAACTTTGACCTTGAAACATTGATCGATGGCAGAAGAAGAAGAAACTTTTGAAAATCTGGATAACCTAGACTGGTCGGACGTTGAAAGCGAACTTAAAGCAAACCGGGATCAGATCCTCTCTGAAGTTAAGGGCGATGCCACTGCTGATCAGAAAGATAGGAAAGAAGGCGACGGAGCCGGAGAAGGAGGTGGTGAAGATGGTACAGCAAAGGCCCCCATCTCTTCCGGAGAAATTGACATCAATTTCCTTTTTGATGTGCAACTTTCAATTTTAGTAGAAGTAGGACGAGTTCAAATGCTGATCAGTGATCTGTTGGAACTGGATGAGGAATCTATAATTGAATTGGACAGCATGGTAGGTCAACCTTTGGATATTCGTGCCAATGATTTACTGATTGCACGCGGGGAAGTAATTGTTGTCAATGAAAAATTTGCGGTACGCATAACGGATATCATCAGTCCGGATAATCGCTTTGCAGCACTCTGAGGAAATAAAGCATGAGTTTCGCGAGACCAGCTTGGCTCAAAGTAGGGATTGCGGTGGTAATATGGGCAAGTTGGATTGTACTTGCTTCAGCAACCGAGGTCCGTACGCTTAAAAACATAGAAGTAATTACACTTGAAAATTCCGAACAAGTGCGTTTGGAGTTTGACGGAGAATTTCTCGGAGATCCTTTAATTAACTTTGAATCAGGCTCAATAAGCCTGCGTCTGGGTTCTGTGCACACGGATCCTGCATTACCATTGATTACCGTTCCTGAAAGCGATTCTTTAATCAAGGCAGTTCGCACGGTTCAAGTTCCCAATACAGAATTTGTTCATTTGGATATTCTGCTTCGATCTTCCAGGGTAGAATTGGGACATCCGAAAATAACCCACTCAGGCAACAGTTTAATACTTAGTTTACCTGGTAATATTTCGGCTTATCCTGCACTTTCAAACACGAAATTCTTGACTGCGGAAATTGAAAAACGAGTCAACACGGACCCGTCATTTCCCTCAACTTTTTCAAAAGTATCAGCAGCAGAATCTTCCACTGAACAAGTAAATGATATTTTCCCAATGCCGGTACAGGACTGGGCTGAGACGATACTGACGCTGGTTTTGTCACTGCTGTTCGTTTTGCTGCTCATTTATTTGTTAGCTTATCTATATAACCGTTTTTTCAGCGGACGATTCTCCGGAATGCAGGGAAACATACACATTCGTCAAGTTTCAAGCTACCATGTAGGACCGAAGCAGAAGGTAATCGTTTTTGATATGAACGGCCGGATGTTTGCCTGCGGGGTTACACCTACTTCCATCAACTTGATTGCTGAATTACACGATGAAACTGATCAAGAGTTTTTGCAGACGATGCAGACAGAAGATGATTCCCATGAAATAAATATTGATCAAATGCAGGCAAATTATTTAAAAACTCTGGATCCGGAATGTCAACAATCAAAACCGACTGCTATTCAGAGCAGGGAAAATGAAGAGGATTTAGCAACTTCAATAGAATTTTCAGGTCAGGAAAAAGGAGTTTTTCTAAAATCTAATGCACAAAATGAAAATAGTCCCTTTGAATCAAGCAACATTAAATACGGCGGCAAAACTCCTGTCAGAGCACATCTTTCTAAAACACCTTCAAAAACTGAAAAGCTGTCTCATGGAAATCAAATGATGCAGGATTTTGCAAGTAAGCTGTCTGAACGTATCAAATTCTTAAAGCCCATCAAATAAAGCAAATGCTGTATTCAAAGCTTAAAATACAAGATGTAAAAAAACTCGGAGCAAGATTTTTCCCAGTCAACTGGAAACTTGTTTTAAATTTTAATAGTAAGAAATTCGTGATGCGCAGATTGTTCCTGTTGACATTTTTTTGTGTGGGATTGCCAATATATGCACAATCCCCAATTCCGGGAATCAACATTTCGATTGATTCAGCCAGCTCTCCCCAACAGGTTGCCACAACGTTACAGATCGTATTTTTACTGACTGTTTTGACGATGGCTCCGGCCATTTTAATAATGACAACTTCATTCACACGATTCGTGATTGTACTGTCATTTTTGCGTCAGGCCATCGGTACTCCACAGGCGCCTTCAAACCAAATCGTGATAGGACTCGCACTGTTTCTTTCTCTCTTTGTAATGATGCCGGTTTGGGAAGAAGTCAATGAAGTTGCACTTGAGCCTTATTTGGAAGAGACAATTTCCCAGCAGGAATTCATTGATCGTGCTACTCTGCCTGTTAAAAGATTCATGAGTAAATTTACCCGTGAAAAGGATCTGGCTTTGTTTGTTCGTATAGCCAAGTTGGAACGTCCGAAAAACATTGAAGACATTCCAATCTGGGTTATGATTCCTGCTTTTGTTATTAGTGAATTGAAAGCCGCATTTCAAATTGGCTTTTTGTTATATGTCCCATTTCTTGTGATTGATATGGTCGTTGCCTCTATCCTGATGGCAATGGGTATGATGATGATGCCTCCGGTGATGATCTCATTACCATTCAAGCTGATGCTGTTTGTCCTTGTCGATGGTTGGCACTTGATACTTGGATCGATGGTAAAAAGTTTTGTGGATATTTAGTCTTCTTTAAAACATTTTTCGGGAGTTAATAATGACAGAAGCCGTTGTAGTCTCCATCATGATCGAGGCCATGCGCATGGCCACCATGCTTGCAGCACCAATGCTGATCGGTGCATTGGTGGTTGGATTGCTTGTTTCCATCTTCCAGGCAGTGACACAGATTCAGGAGCAAACACTGGCTATCATTCCGAAAATGGGTGCGATGATGGCTGTTTTAGCGATCCTGTTCCCCTGGTTTCTTTCTCAGGCAACAACTTATATGTCAGGGATTTTTACCAACATTCCACGATATATTGGCGGTTAACCGTCGACAGCGAGACCTCCTTTCATTTATTAAAACTGCATCCAATAAATTTCAAACAAGTAATTTCTGGCTAGACCATCTGGTTCTAATATTGGATAATGGTCGATATGCTGTTGAACAATACTTAATATAGTTTAAATCAATTTAAAGTAGTTTACAAAAATCAATAATTCCACATAATATCTGCGTAAAAAGAACTATGAGTAAATCTTCTGATCCTGAAATAGACATCGATAATAATCATCAAGAGGAAATTATTGAAATTGAGGGAAAAAATATAGAGACTCTGCCTGAAGAAAAATCGCTTGTAATCAGCGAAGATGTTTTTCCGGATTCCTTACTCATCGTTCCACTCTATGATCGCCCACTCTTCCCTAAAATGCTTCTTCCCGTAATAATTTCTGATGAAAAACTGGAAAAAGTTTTGGAGGAAGAATTAAAAGGTTCTCTACGTTATGTCGGTTTGGTTTACAGCTTTGAACAAGAAGGTCCCAAACACTCTGGTGATGATGAACACATGTCCGGCAACCTTGCTAATATAGGTGCAGTAGGAAGGATAGTTCAGGCATCAAAGCATGGCAATGACCCCATGCATATTATCGTGCAAGTCATGGAACGTTTTCAGATTCTTGAAATATTTGCCGAAGATCCGGTTTACAAGGCAAAAGTTGAATATTTGCAGGATACCGGAGGGCAAAAAACTGAGTATGAATTAAAAGCCTTTTCTGTTTCAATTATCAATTTTATTAAGGAACTCGTACAGCTCAATCCCCTGTTTAAAGAAGAACTGGCGCTTTTGATGGGACGCATTAACCTCAAAGACCCGGCAACACTTGCTGACTTCGCTGCATCCATGACGACTGCATCCGGCAAGGAATTGCAGGATATTTTGGAAACAATGAGTATCAAGGAACGCATTGAAAAAGCATTAAATCTGTTGCGGCATGAACTTGAAGTAGCCAAACTTCAGGTTAAAATTTCCCAACGTGTTGAAGACAGAATGTCTCAGCAGCAAAGAGAATTTTTCCTGCGTGAACAACTCAAGGAAATAAAAAAAGAGCTGGGGATAACAAAAGAAAGTTCTGAAAGTGAAACAGAAAAATATGAAGCGCGTATAAAAAAACTTAAACTTACCGAAGAGGCCAAAGAACGCATAGAAGAGGAACTTGAGAAAATGCGTTTAATCGAGCCTGCATCACCTGAATATCATGTGACACGAACTTATCTGGACTGGCTGACAATTTTGCCTTGGGGAATCTACAGCAAAGATTGTTATAACATCCAGCGTGCTGCAAGAATTCTGAATCGTGATCATTATGGTTTAAAAGATGTCAAAGATCGTATCCTGGAACTGATCTCAGTAGGTATCATTAACGGAAATTTGGCCGGTTCAATCGTTTTACTGGTCGGCGCTCCCGGTACCGGAAAAACCTCAGTTGGACAGTCGATTGCCAGGGCTTTGGGACGTAGATTTTACCGTTTTTCTCTTGGCGGAATGCGAGATGAGGCGGAAATTAAAGGACATCGAAGAACTTATATCGGTGCTCTTCCCGGTAAATTCGTTAATGCAATCAAAACATGCAAAACCGCAAATCCCGTGATTATGCTTGATGAAATAGACAAAATTGGTGCTAGTTTTCATGGAGATCCTGCATCTGCATTACTGGAAGTTCTTGACCCTGAACAGAACAAGGATTTCCTTGATCATTATCTGGATGTGCGTTTTGATCTTTCAAAAGTACTTTTTATTTGTACTGCAAACCAAACAGACACAATTCCACCTGCACTACTCGACCGGATGGAAGTAATCCGGCTTTCAGGATACATCCTGGAAGAGAAACTTGAAATTGCCAGGAAACATTTGTTACCAAAACAACTCAAAATTCATGGTCTCAAAAAGTCGCAGTTTTCACTCCCGAAAGTCGTTCTACGTGAAATTATTGATGGTTATGCACGAGAAGCAGGAGTAAGAAGCTTGGAAAACAATCTTAAAAAATTGATGAGGAAATCCGCACGAAAAATTGTGGAAGAAGAGATTGATCGAGTTAAGATAAAAAAAGACGAACTGCCTGAAATGTTGGGACGCAAGACTTTTGCAGAGGAAACCCGTTACAAAAAACCTAAAATTGGAGTCATTACCGGTCTTGCATATACAAGCGTCGGCGGTGCAACACTTTTCATCGAAGCTTCTTTTGTTGAGTCCAAGAATCAAGGTTTTAAACAAACCGGACAACTTGGTGATGTGATGATAGAATCTACTGAAATTGCTTATACTTTTATCCGTTCCAAAGGCAGTGCTGACAAAAAGATTAAAAAGTTCTTTGATGAAAATTTTGTTCACATGCATGTACCCGCAGGGGCGACCCCAAAAGATGGCCCTTCTGCGGGAATTACAATGGCTTGCGCACTTCATTCGCTAGTTGCACAAGAACCTGTTATAGCAAATATTGCCATGACCGGTGAGTTAACTCTTACTGGTTTGGTAATGCCAATCGGCGGAGTCAAAGAAAAAACAATTGCCGCCAGACGGGCAGGAATTACTCAATTAATTTTTCCTGCCGAAAATCAAAAAGATTTTGAAGATTTGGATGAAATAATCACTGTCGGTATCAAACCTCATTTTGTGAAAACATTTGACGATGTGCTACCTATTTGCTTTCCAAATTTGAAAGGAACAAAGAAGAATATTCCATCCAAGCCACAATAAATTCATTCAAAAGCATTGTTTTAAGCTTTTGCTGCAAGAAATTTCTATGAGTATTCACAGATCGGCACTTGCCAGTTAAAGTCCAGCATTCCCAAAATAAATTGCGCTTAAAATAAAAGACTGATCCTTCATGCAATTATCCATATTCAATCCTGAATTTATTTCTTTGCTGGTATTGATGTTTGTATCAGGAGCATTTGCAGGACTGTTAGCAGGACTCTTCGGGGTAGGCGGCGGAATTATTTTAGTACCTGCTTTACTCCATGCTTTTGATGAGCTTGGTTATTCTCCTGAAGTCACAGCTCACATGGCGGTTGGAACATCGTTGGCGATCATCGTACCTACTTCAATTACATCAACATGGTCCTATTATAAACGAGGATCGGGAAACATCATTTTATTCCGCAAGTTAGCATGTCCGGTTGTAGGAGGTGCGTTGCTTGGTTCGTGGCTTGGTGGTAACCTGAGTGGTGATGCACTGAAAGCGGTTTTCGCTACACTGACTATGCTAATAGCGCTAAATTTATTACATAAAAACCATCTAGTGCTGGGAACCGAACTTCCGGCATCACCAAAAATGTGGAGTACAGCAGGTCTGATCGGTCTTTTTTCAGCTTTAATGGGGATTGGAGGAGGAGTGTTTTTTACCTCTTATTTGACTGCATACAGCTTGCCCATGCTTAGCGCAGTCGGAACATCAGCAAGTTTGGGTTTGATGATTTCGCTGCCTGGAGCTTTCGGATACATTTTCAGCGGCTGGAGTAATCCTGATCTTCCTCAATTGAGTTTCGGTTATTTAAGTTTGCTGGGCTTTCTTTTTTTATTTCCTATTACAATGTTCATGGCCCCACAAGGTGCGAAACTGGCTCACCGTTTAGACAAAGAAAAACTCAAACGCTGGTTTGCCCTGTTTCTGGTGGTGATGTCAATACACATGTTTTACAACGTTTATAATTGATGGATACCATGGTTAAAGATAGATCAAAACCTTTTGTGATGGGTATCGGCGGCGGTTCCGGCTCCGGAAAATCAACCATTGTCCATGAACTAATAGAACAGCTTGGACCGGAGAAAATGTCTGTTCTCCACCATGACGCATATTACAGGCATCGACCGGAATTGACGATTGAAGAACGACACAATATCAACTTTGATCATCCGGATTCACTGGAAACGCAGCTCCTGGTTAAGCACCTTGAACAACTTATTTCCGGAAAGAGTGTTGAAGTACCAATTTATGATTTTGCACAGCATTTACGTTCATCAAAGACAAAAGAGGTGGTGCCTTGTCCCATTTTGATTATAGACGGCATCCTTGTTTTGAATGATAAGCAACTCCGGAAAATGATGAATTTGATTGTTTTTGTTGATGTGCCGCCGGACCTAAGATTCATCAGACGTTTAGAGCGTGATTTACGGGAACGTGGGCGTTCCGTAGAATCCGTTACTACTCAATACCTGGCCTCGGTGCGTCCCATGCACGAAAAATTTGTTGAGCCCAGTAAACAGTACGCCGACATTCTAATTCCCGGAGGAGGACATAATCTGCAGGCTGTTCAGCTTTTGTTAGCCCTTTTGCAAACTCTGCCTGCAAAATAATGTTTTGCTACCGCAACAAACAAGTTGTCTCACTGCAAATCAAATTGCTTTTCCAGTAACTGAAGAACGTCTTGACGCTGGAAATCACGTGCATAATCCGCAGCTGTTTTTTTATCAAAATCAATTACATCCGGATCACCGCCTTTATTGATCAATATTCCTACTGTACCTATTTTTCCTTGGCGGGCTGCCAGCATAAGGGCAGTTTTTCCTCTATTATTCTGCATGTTGACTCTGGCACCGCGTTCTAGCATTTCCCACATGGCATGAGTATTTCCCCTTTCAGCAGCCCACATTAGTGCGGTCCAGCCTTCGTGAGTACGAGCATTCAAATTTGCTCTGGATTGCAGAAACAATTTCAACATAGGCAGATTCCCGTGAAAGGCAGCCCACATAAGTGACGTAAAATTTCCTTTATCCGGATCAGCATCATGCTCAAGCAATATTTTTACAATTTCCACATTTTTCATTGATGAGGCCCAAATCAGCGGAGTGTCATCAAACTCGTCTGTTATATCCACGTTCGCTCCGTGTTCTGCCAGCATTGTAACCAGTTTCGAATTTTGTTTTTTGACTGCAAGTAACAACGGTGTATAACCACTTTTATCTTTTTTTTCCAGCTCAACTCCATCTGCTAAAAATCTTTCAACTGCTTTCAGATTTCCTTTTTTCACCGCCTGTATAAAGGAAATCTTCAATCTTTTTTGTATTAAAGGACTTTTATTTGACTCACTTATCACCGCTAATTTAGTCTGGTTGTCAGGTATAAAAACTTGCTGAATTTTTCCTGATTGATAATCAGGCCATAGCAAAACCAGTAGAGTCAGAGCCACTCCTGTCAATCCGAAGAACATACCCCAGCCAAGCATTAGCCAGCCTGAATATTTGTCTGCAACATTTTCACGATAAACAATTTCCACATCGTCAGGTTTTTTATCTTGAAATGGTTTTTCCAGTTCAACTGGATCAGAATGCCCCGTTTCAGCTTCAGGAATTAATGTCTGAAACACCACGGCATCTTTATCGGTGGAAAAGAATGGGGTTGAAAAACGGGAAAAATATTTTGGTTTTATCTTAAATTTGTCTTTTTTCTGTTTCTTCTGCTCAATAAGTTGAGGTCGGCCTTCTGAAATTGCCAGTAAAATTCCAGGGTCAAACTGGGTACTTCCTTTAATTGAAATTGGAATGTTTTGCAGGCGAACATGCTTGATAATTAAACCTAAAAGCTCATGTGTATCACGGCTTATGACTTGCAAATTTTCTAAATCAAGAGTAACCTTCCGCGTATTACTTGATGCTAAACTATTTTCAATAACACGCATTTCTTGCTGTATATCTACATGCCTCAACTCATCAACTACTTTCAAAGTCGCAATTTGATCTTTTTCTGTGAGAACAATTCGGTTCAACATCATATCTTTGTCAATATTGGCAGGAAGGTTGCAAAAGTTTAGTAAGTCTCTAAAATTTTTTCTCCTAAAGAGAATCAGCAATAAACACACCAAGTTTTTGACAATTTTCAAATGAAAAATATTACGTATAAATTGCTTTTGGTGCAGTTTATTTTAGCCTTAAGTTTGACAAGTGCAACCGCAGAAGAAGAATCCGTCTTTTGGAAAGATCGGCAGATTTCCCAACTGGAGCAACTCACTCCAAGCCTGGTTGAGTCAATTCAAAGCATGCAAACTAAAATCAGTTCAGTCGCAATTTCCAGTATTTCTTATGGAGATACACTGCCGAGCAGTTTTCGAAAAGTCGCAACTGCACGTTTACAGCAGACACTAACAAGTCTGATCAAGTTGAAAGTAAGCGTCTGCGAGTCATGCAGCCAAATTCGCACCAACATTTCTGGAAGTTTTTTAAAAATTAGTAGAGGAATCGCTGACGACAATTTTCGTAGAGAGACTGCCATAGAATTAAATGTTAAGGGCTTTATTGATATTGCTGTGTTTACAAGTGAAGGTGATCAACTTTCGATCTCACTAAACGCATATGAAGCTAAAAGTGGCGAAATTGTTTATTCTAAAATTGTAACCGGTACACCACCTAAAAGTGGTTCTTACATACATGCGTTTTACGGCAAGATGACTGTACCTATTACTTTCACTAGTTCAACTTCCGGTGTTACCACAGTTGATCATCAGGCACGGGTTATAGGTGCGGAAAAAATGGTGCGGCTTACCAATGACTGGAGTTTTACCGGAGGAGGAGCATTGTTGAGTGATGACAATTCGAACTTGTCCGATAAATACGAAAAATCAATCACAGGATTTTTGATTGACGGCACAATTGGTTATGACGTTTTCAACTTTGGAGGTGAGCAAGTAGCATTATCACTCATAGCAGGGTTAGGTATGATGACTGTGACGCCATTTAACAATCCGTCATATTTCAAAACTGGGTTTAGTTTCTCTGTTGCAGAACAATTGACGCTCAATTACCATTACTTGCTTATGCTGACTACTGACGAAAGTGCTAAAGCTTCAGGTGCATCAATTATTTCCATAGGCTGGAAATTCTAAATTTTAATTACGTATTTCAAGGATATACGCAGTATCATGAAACTAATTAATAATTTCAGATTAAAGCATTTATTTTTTCAAAATATACTTTTTGTATGTTTTTTCTTGGTGTCTGCACTAGGTGGCTGCACTACTACAGAAGATCCTGTGGAACCTGTATCAGAACTTCCTGTTAAGAAAAAAGTGCTATTCAATCAGAGAACTGATGGTGGAAAAAATTCGGTTACAGTCATAGAAGAAGCGCAGGGTAATAATATAATTCTACGCGTTGTTTTACAGCGTGGTGATCTGCAATCCAATTTAATCCATCCCATTGACAGCCCAAATTTTGTAATTGCAGTTCCGCTTCAGGATGCAACCAGCAAACGTTTGAGTTTAAAAACTGCTGCTTTTGAGCAAAGTCTTAAGCTGGATATTGATCAATTACTCTCACGTTATCTTTCGCCTGAACGTTTTAACGTTTCTGTAATAATTAATTGGGACAAAAAATTGTTGCAGGAAGTTCAGCTCAAAAACTTACCGCTCGCTGCGGATGCCTCAAAAGCGGATACAAGTGATGATGATGGTGATTCCGAAATCTCTGAAAGATTAAAGCGCAATCATGAACTGAAGGAAGCACTGAAATCGGTTCAAGTCGGTGTTTTGCTGGATAACACTTTACCTGAAACACAAGAACAATTTTTAATGAAACTGATTCCGGCACAGGAATTTTACAATGCTGATCGTGGAGACACTGTTTCTGTTGAAAGAACTTCTTTTCCAAAACCTTTTTCAGACAGTATTGCGCCTTATGAAGAACAGATCGTCAGAAGGAAACTGAATGAGTTATTGATGAAATATATTGCCAAAACTGACTTTGTGGTAAATGTAAAATTTTCTTTGATTGAAAGCAATAAAAATAATAAAAACGCATCTCCAGCAGCGAGTAATATTAAAATGGCGATAAATTTACTGCTGGACGAAACTGTTTTACCTTCAGTAGATACTTTCCTGAAAGAAGTAATACCGCTTGCAATAAATTTTGATAAGAAACGGGGTGATACCCTTTCAATTATCCGCAAGGATTTTCCTGAACGTTCCGTCAATTCAATTTCTCCCGAACAACGGGGTGCACTTAAAGAGTATCGGGCAAAAATACTTGAAGCTTTCCAAACAGGAGATTATGTCGTGGGTTTGGAATGGGCTGCAAAGGGTTTGAAAGTCGCGGTAAAACGTTCAGATAAAATATTTATTTTGAAAATGAAAGGTTCATTACATTTCCTCCTTGAAGAAAAAGAGGAAGCCTTGGAGATGTGGGAGCATGTTCAACGTTTAGATCCTAAAGATGAAGAAGTGCGTCAAATGCTGGACAATCTGGAGTAAGGAATGAAAAAAAACAACGTTTCCGGTACTGAAATTTTTTTATATACCTTGCTGATTATTTGTCTTTTGACCTTTTTGTATGTTGAAAAGGTAAGAGCACAGGATACTGCTGGTACTGAGGATAAGGCACGGGTCGAAGATCCTTCTCCAGAAAAAGCCGCTGAAGCCGCAGAAAAAAAACAAACGCTGGAAGAACTTCTTGCGGTCCCATTTAATCAAATAAAGAAAGAACAAGAGGCTGAATCAGCTCCCTCCGGTGAGGGAAAAAGTTCCGGAAAGCAAAGCGAGATTAAAGACGGTGATGTAAAACTACCTTCACCTCCGGAGCAAAGAAAAGTTGAAAGGGATTTAGAAAAACAGTTGGATGATATTTTCCGGGAGAAATTACCAAAAGTGTACGTGGGTGTTTCTGTCAGTATTCGTTACATCCTGGAAACTGTTCCTATTACGAAACGAGATAAGACAATCTCAAAAATAAAGTTGCCTGGATTTGAAAATAATGTATGGGTGCCGACAGAAAAAAAAATAATCGTAGGGATTGTAAATCAAGTGCGGCCCTACACTACAATTTTTGCTGTCGTGAATACTCCTGTATCCCTCTTCAATGTGGAAGTCCTCAGGCAAACAGTGGACGAGCGAATAAAGTTTCTCAATTTGACCGGTAGAGATGTGCTTAAAATGGTGCACGTACCGTTTACTACACCAGCAAATTCTTCTGTAACTACCCTCGAAAACGCCGCTGTTGAAATTGCGGAAGCAGATAAAAAGGAAGAAGATAAAAAAGAAGCAGATAAAAAGGAAGAAGATAAAAAGGGGGCCGAAACTGATAATAGTTCAATAATTGAGGAGGAACCTGGTGTAGTTAGTGAAGATGAGAGCCTTGTAACTGCGGAAGATAAACCGGAAGCCGTTTTGGAACCTGATCCGGAACCAAGACGGATAGACATGAAAGCCAGAGTTGAAACCACACGCTATCTATTGCAGGCAAGAAAGACTTATATGAAAGAAGATTATGATGCTTCTATCACTGCTCTACGCAGGGCAATTGAACTTAATCCATTTTCATCACAGGCTTTCGCAATGCTCGGTTCCATATACTACCGACTCGGTTGGAATAGAATGGCCATGGAAAACTGGCAACATGCCCTTGAACTTGATCCAACAAATGAGGGTCTGAAAAAATATCTCATGCGTTTGTCAAGGTAATGATGATCACAAAACAAGTCCCGAAGCCAATCAAGCCTAAATTCATAAATCTGCACAGATTAATTCTGCCTGTGTTAGTTAGCTCACTAATTTTATTATTGCTCGGACCTGCTCTCTCACTTGAAGCACAGGAACGAGTAAAGTCGCTCAGCATACGTCAATTTGAAATTGAAGAGGCTATCCGCAACGGACTCAAGTATTACCTTGAGCCAAAGGATTATGTGCTGCGTGTAAAACTGTTTGGAGAGGAACGCTCAGTAAGTATGGCAAACGAAACTCTTCCTGGATTCGGACAACTCAATGATCCTTCCAGAACGAGTGGTGCGAAATACTGGGAAATTACCCGGATGCGTGTGGATTTGGTTATGCACAAAGAAGTTTCGCCTTCTGTCAATTCTTATATCGGCGAAATTGTTCCAATCCTCAGCGGACTTGATTATGAGCGCGGAGATGAGCTGATATTTGTGCCGATATTACCAAGTGAGCCATTTCCGGAAAAGCTGGATGTGCCTGCTGACGCCGCTGATTTGCCGGATCCGACAGCGAAAGCTGTCCCTGAAGACGCGGCAACTGCAGAAGAAGAAAAGAAACACGGTGCTGAGACTGATGCGGAAGAGGCGGCAAAACTGCTGGAAGAAGAACCGTTTTGGCTGAGGATGAGTGACATTGAAAAAGTTCTTGCCGGAATGTTACTTTTACTCATAATTTTGTTTTTCTGGGTACTCTGGAAACTGAGAAATGTCAAAGCAGTTGGCACCGAACAAGCAGGTTTTCCAGCTCTGATGCCGCCTGATTTGCAAACACCACAACTGCCATCACCTACTCAACAGGGTTTTGTTTCAATTCCGGATCCCATTGACAAATTGCTGGAAAAAAACGGACGACCCGATAATAGGTTCAATGATACTCTTATCAGGGACGACAACGAACGTCTCATTCAAGAAATAATTAAACAACTCATAGGACGGAACGATTGGAAAGAGGAGTTGGTCCATGAGATGTCGCGTGACAAACAATCGATGGAAATGCTGACCCAGCTTATTGCTACGTTGGGAATGAGTGCATCCAGAAAACTTTTTGCCGGAACGATTCCAAATAAAACATATTTGGATCTCGAAAAATTGGCGGAAGAAACCAATCCTTCTCCTGAAGACGCAAATGCGGTTTTAAAAGACGTACAGAAATTCTTGCTTACCAAACAGTTAACTGATCCGGAAGAAAACAAAACAAATCCTTTTGGATTCATGGATCAACTGACAACATCACAAATCGGTTTTTTGATCAAAGATGAGCCTGCAAAA
>DTUH01000057.1 GCA_012964265.1 Candidatus Lambdaproteobacteria bacterium | reverse complement strand
AAGTGGAATGATGGACTATCATCTATACTAATTTAACAATGCCAAAAAATTATGAGGTATGGTGAGTAAACTAAATTTTCTGAAAAACCTCGGTCTGGAAAAATTAAATTCCGGAGTGAGTACAGGTTCAGATTGGTTGACCGGAAACGGTCCCTTGACAGAATCAATCACACCTGTAAACGGTTCCGTCATCGCAAAAATTAGGAACGCGAACTGTGAGGATTACGAGAAAGTGATTTCTGTGGCACAGGAGACCTTCCGTGAATGGCGTAAAGTTCCTGCACCGCAACGTGGTGAAATCGTCAGGCAAATCGGTAACGCGGTACGAGAAGCAAAGGACGATCTGGGAAAATTGGTCTCATGGGAAATGGGTAAGATTTATCAGGAAGGTTTGGGAGAGGTACAGGAAATGATCGATATTTGTGATTTTTCGGTCGGCCTTTCACGTCAACTTTACGGATCCACCATGCATTCGGAACGACCGGGACACCGGATGTATGACCAGTATCACCCCCTCGGAATAGTGGGCATCATTTCCGCATTCAATTTTCCCGTTGCCGTCTGGTCGTGGAATGCCATGATCGCAGCCGTTTGTGGTAATGTTTCGATTTGGAAACCGAGTCCAAAAACACCTCTTTGTTCGATTGCACTGCAGCGAATTCTCGGAAATGTCATGAAGCAAAATGGAATTCCGGAAGGCGTATTTAACCTGGTCATCGGCACAAATGAGGAAATCGCGGAAACGCTGGTTAACGATAACCGTGTCCCCCTGATTTCCGCCACCGGTTCCACCGAAATGGGCAGGGAGGTATCCGGAAAAGTTGCTTCAAGGTTGGGACGCAGTATTTTAGAACTTGGTGGAAATAACGCGATCATTGTAACCGAAAGTTCGGATTTGAAGATTGCGATTCCGGGAATTGTTTTTGGTTCGGTTGGAACTTGCGGACAACGCTGCACCACCACACGCCGGATAATCATCCACGATTCAATTTATGAAGATGTGAAAAATCAGCTCGTTCAAGCCTATTCACAGCTTGAAAACAGGGTTGGCGATCCGCTGGATTCAGAAACACTTATCGGACCATTGATTGACGAAGTAGCGGTGGAAAACTTCCGGAATGCTTTGGAAGAAATCCGGAAACAAGGTGGAAAAGTAATTTATGGAGGAGAAGTGCTGGAAGGTCATCCTTCAACGCTTTTCGTTCGTCCTGCCCTCGCAGAAGTGGAAAACCACTGGCCGATTGTGCAGAATGAAACTTTTGCACCGTTGCTTTACCTGATTCACTACCAGGATTTTGACGAAGCCCTGCGTTTACAAAACGACGTCCCACAGGGATTGTCATCCTCGGTCTTCACTCGTGATTTTCAGGAATCCGAGAAATTTCTTTCTCATGAAGGTTCTGACTGTGGACTGGCCAACGTCAACATTGGAACTTCCGGAGCGGAAATCGGTGGTGCATTCGGTGGAGAAAAAGAAACCGGAGGTGGACGGGAATCCGGATCGGATGCCTGGAAAGCATACATGCGCCGTCAAACTAATACAATCAACTACTCATCCGACTTGCCGCTTGCACAAGGTGTTAATTTTGATTTGGGTTAATAATCAAAATTGAATCGCACTGGAATCTGAAAATTTAATCCGGACACAATTCAACACTCTTTTCCCAAAATAGTCTTAGAAGGCTGCAAAGTTTGGAAATGAGAACCGGAAAAAACAAGGGGTTTTCCATGCACAGAAAATACTCTTTGATGTTTTTCTTTATTGTTTTGCTGACTTTCACGGCAGCACATAACTCTATCGCCAAACCGGTGCGTCCTGGCTTAACTACCTCAGTTACACTCGGGCTGGCAGTTATCCCGATGCCGGGTATACGTTTTCAATACAGAATTAATGATACACTTTCACTGAACGGAGGTTTGTCGTACATAATTGCGGCAGGAGACTTTAACGCAGGGATCAATGTTCACTTGCCTTTAAGTTCAATTGACCCTTATCTTGGTGTAAAAAAAATATTTATCTACCATTTGATGGGCGATTTTAATTTAAACGCGTTTGTTGCGGGGTTTCAATTTGAAAAATATTTTGTAGAAGCAGGACTGGGATTTGGTCAGGAAAGAACCGATTGGGGCAGTACCAAAACAGAATTAGCAGTTTTCCAGGCTGGATGGTTTTTTTGACTTCTTTTTCGGAATACTAAAACAGAAAACATGTGCAGTTAAGAACATGTTGTAGTTAATGCAATAAATAACTCGACGTACTTATTTTTTCTGTTTGACGATCAAGGATACTGTTTAAAATTCCCTAAAACGGTGTCATTTCGAGCGAAGCGATAAATCTTGCTTAAAATGCAAATAGTAAGTTTAAGCATAATTTTTTACTAATACCGATTTTATTTGTGATTTTTTTCTTTACTTTATTACGCAACTTAGTTCATTCCACAACATTGATATTGCTTTATATTTTTCATATTTATTGCAGAATTACTAAACATAAATTGTGATAAGCAAGAAAAATATTCCGGAATTCGTCAAAATAACTTGACAGTAAAGTTACTTAAGGTAGCGTTCCGGCCAACTCTTGAGTTGATCTTCGCGGTCTCCGGATTTACGATAAGCCCACGACACACAATCCGGATTGACAACTGGAATCCCCTTTTCGTCATAAACGGAACGCCTCGGACGCAGTTTGTTTTCTTCACTTGAGTCTGGAGGACAGTCCACAAGAAGATTCTGCAATTCCTGAACACGGCTGACGACTCTTTCCGGATCACCGGATTTCATGTTACAGGGGTCGATTTCAAAAAACCCGAGATCAAGATGATGATCGCGGACAACAATCTCCGGATTTCCCTGCAGAAGCGCTTTACTCAGTTCTTCAATCCTTAATCCGCTCAGTTCCGGATCAATTGATACTTTGAGCCGAGTTAAGGGATTTCCGGTTGGGTCGGCGTGTTCTCCAACACATAGACCCCGGATTTTTTCCAGCCCTTTCCGGATATGCGTGAGACGTTGGTATTCTTCTTCATGCAATTTTCGATGGTCTATATTTTGCCAACGCTGAATTGCGGCTATTGCGCCAACTACGCTTTCTTTTCCGGCTTTCATTGCGCGTCCGATGCCATTTAATTGATGCATGTAAGCGGCTTTGATCAATGCGGAATTGCCTGCAACAATTCCGGAAGTGGGACCGCCGAGAAATTTGTGTCCGGAATAAAGAACTACATCCGCACCCATGTTGATGAATATTTTCAGGTCATACTCCGAAGCCGCATCCACAATTACCGATACGCCCTTTTCGTGGCAGAGTTCGATGAAAGTTTGCAGGCCGATCAATCCTGATTGTACCGTGTGGTGGCTGACCACCCAAAGCCCGGCACAAATTTTTTCGGTGATTGCATGACGGAGTTGATATGGTTCGACAACCGTGACTGTTCCAACTTCAACCGGAGTGGCTCAGACCAAACGGATTTGTTGGTTAATGTTTGATCCGTAATTGACTACATGACCTTTGAGGATGATCACTTCATTTTTGCTGACTTTGCTTATGTCCGGAAGATCTTCCGCAAGGCCTAAATCGGCACCGGTCATAGTTGCGGCCAAACTTATGCAAATTCCGGAAGCTACGCTGGCTGTAACACAACCGGCCTCAGAACCAGTCGCTTGTGCAATGTTGTGGGAAGCCTCAGCCTGCAACGCATACATCTCAACAAAACGACCAAGGCTTTCAGCAACGCATTGCGCAATTTCGTCAGGAACCATTGAAGCTCAGAGTCCGGTCATAGTTCCGGATACATTGATGATTGAATTTTGCTGAAGCCCGGTT
>DTUH01000056.1 GCA_012964265.1 Candidatus Lambdaproteobacteria bacterium | reverse complement strand
TTCAAAAAACTTTTACAGAGACTTATATGGCTAATTTGCAGGTTCGTTCAATCGACGATCAACTTTATGTAGCATTGGGAAGACGCGCCAAGATGGAGAACCGTTCCATCAGTCAAGAGGTGATTTCTATTTTGAAAAAACACCTCTCTTCTCCTGTTTCCCAACATGAAAAAAATACACAAAATTTCCTTGAATTGTGCGGAACATGGGAAAGTGAAAAAAGCTCGGAGCAGATTATTGAAGAAATTAAGCAAAGTCGCTGAACAGCTGGCCGGTTGAAAGTGGAGTTTTAATGTATTTACTGGATACAGACACGCTTATTTATTCGCTGAAAGGACATCAAAATGTTGTTGATAATCTTCGAATTTATGCGGATGCACCTAAAGCAATTTCAGTAATCAGCTATGGAGAGTTAGTTTTTGGTGCAGAAAAATCAGAACAAATAGCAAACAATTTAGCCAAAGTTCATCGTCTGCGTGAAGTATTTCCGGTGATTGATCTGAGTTGTTCGATCATGGATACTTTCGGTAACATAAAGGCGGAGGTAGAACGAAAGGGTAAAACAGTCGATGATTTTGATTTACTGATTGGAGCCACAGCATTAACGCTGGGCTACTGTGTTGTCAGCAACAACGAAAAACATTTCAAAATGATTTCCGGACTGAAAATGGTTAATTGGACAAATCCTGTAGATTTTTCACAAACATGGTAGCAATTTTTCTTCATAACAAACGAACGCAACATGTGGGAAAACGCCGATCCGGAAACTTTGGAAGCACTCGAATCCGCGATCCTGGAAATTCAGAGGGAAGTTGAATAATGAAATAAAACTGGTAATTTGCTATTCAATTAGTTACAATAACACTATCAATAGTACTATTAACAGTATGATTAAGGAGAGGGGGAATGCAAGTTGTCACTGCTAATGAGTTGAAAACAAAAGGTGTTAATTCTTTAGAGAAGGTACTTGACCAAGAAGATGAAGCCATTATCAGTGTTCGTGGAAAACCACGTTATGTTGTAATGGAATTAGAGCAATACGATCGTTTGCGGGAAGCAGAAATTTTTCTTGCATGGCAGGAAGCCCGTAATGATTACAAAAAAGGGGATTATGAAATTGTTGAAAATGTGGGAGAACACATAAAACGTCTTGAAAATGAACTTTCTGGTGAAGCAGAAGTTTCATTGGAAAATCCTCCGTCCGTTGCAAATGTATGATTTACTGCTTCCTGAATCGTACCGGAAACATGAACGTCGGTTTCTGAAAAAACATCCGGAATTATTACGGCGATATCAGAAAACACTGGAGTTGCTGCAGGTAAATCCACATCACCCTTCGTTACGCTTACATGCCTTGCGTGGAACACTTACAGGTCTCCATTCCGTTTCCATCTCACTGCAATACAGAATTATTTTGGAACTGGAAATCAAAGAAGAACAGATTCTGTTGGTGAGTGTTGGCAGTCATAATGAAGTCTATTGAACTCCAATTATCATTAGTTTGTGTTTGAAGTTAGGGGGTTTATGCTTGCTGGGGACGTAATTTCAAAAGAGGCGGAATTTTTTAACTAATTGAGCATGGAATGAGATAGAACAACCCTCAATTTAGCCCGTATATTGTTGACAAAAAACAAAATCAAATTTGCATTTCCAACCTTGGTGAGTTAGACTTTTCAACCTTGGAAATTGTTTTATTGAGAGTTACAAAAGCAGGTTATGCTGAGAATTTATTTTCGCGCAAGTCAGGGTATGTCAAAATAAGGGAACACATCAATTATTTATTCATTATTGTCTAGTTCCGACTCTCATGCGTTGGAGCGTGTATAGATATGGGGGGATTTGTGTAAGGAAATAATTAAAATTTATGTGTCAATAAATTACTTGATAATTATATTGTCTATACAATTAAACTATGTTTTATGAATGGGACGATAGTAAAGCACAAGTAAATGCTATAAAACACGGTGTTGAATTTAAGAAAATTGGGCAATTTGATTGGGATACGGCTGTAGTGGATTTGGATCACCGCAAGGATTTCGTTGAGTCACGCTACATTGCAGCCGGATATATCAAGGATCGTTTGCATATAGCAGTGTTTACCATTCGCGATGAAAATGTCAGTCTCATAGGATTACTCAAAGCCAACTCAAGAGAGATAAAACGCTATGAGAAAAAAACCTGATAATATTTTGCAAAAAGAATGGCATGAGGCAGAAATTCCGGAGTTTAATTCTGCTAAAATGTCAAAGATGCGTCCGGCTAATGAAGTGTTGCCAGATGTGGTTGCCGCTTATCATTCCGGAACATTGAAAAGAAAACGGGGGCAGCGTGGAGTGCAAAAGTCTCCTACCAAGCAAGCGGTTTCCATTCGTCTTTCAACCGAAGTAGTTGATTTTTTCAAGCAAAGCGGTAAAGGCTGGCAAACACGAGTGGACGATGTATTGCGGGAATATGTTGTTTCGCATTGAATTGAAAATGATGAAGCCGTAACCTTTGCTGTAATGTGGGGTCAATTGTATTAGTTGTACGGATTGTGAGCGGAGGAATGAGAGCTTATGGAGGTGATAAAAGCAATTTGTGCGAGTCTTATTTTCTGACCCAAATTTTGTTTAAATGAAACCTTGATGTACTTGGAAAAAGTTCTAAAACCGTATCATTTCGAGCGAAGCGAAAAATCTTGTATAGGTTACTACACTAATATCATTAAACTTTCCCCGAATGGATGAAATGACTGTGTGGATTTCAGACTATTTACGACATCAAACCTTAATTATACAGAAAATTCACCAATGACATACACCATCTACCATAACCCAAAGTGCAGTAAATGCAGAGCGACACTGGAAATACTAAACAGTAAAGGCGTTGAACCTAAAATTATTGAGTACTTGAAGAATCCACCAACAAAAGATGAGTTGAAGGAAATCATTGATAAATTGAAAATTCAGCCATCAAAGTTGATAAGGTTTAAGGAGAGAAAAGCAGTAGAACTAGGAATTTCCGTCACGGATGATTTGACTCTGGATCAATGGCTGGACATCATGACAGAGAATCCGGTTCTAATTGAAAGACCAATTGTGATTTCTGCTAATGGAGCGGTTATTGGTCGGCCTCCGGAAAATGTGCTGGCTTTGCTTGAATAAATACAAAACCGTTAAGGCTGAGGACAAATTTTAAAAAAGTACCCCTGGATTCCGGGTCTTCGCTTCGCACCGCCCGGAATGACAATTTATTTCGAATTTGTCAGTTAATTCATTTGAATTCCGGGCCTGTGCTTCGCTGAGTTTGGAATGATAATTTTGTTCGATTATACCCGTTAATTCACTAGAATTCAGGGTCTGCGCTCCGCTTCGTCCGGAATGACAATTTTTTATGAATTTGTCTGATAGCTTATTTGGATTTAGCGTCTATGTTACACATTGGCCAGAATGACAATATTTCGTGATTTTGTGCTTTCACTAAACCAGCATTTAAGACAATTGATAGTGCTTTAAAGGAGAAGGCAGTCATTTTTCCCGCAGACGTTTTGCTTCGCGGTGGTGTTCTATCTTTAACTGCTCTAAATCGAGTCCTGGAATTCTGCCGTCTTCCACAATCCATTTTCCGGCCACCATAACACGATCAGCCTGGTGAGCGCCGCAGATCACGAGGGCGGCCAGAGGATCTCCGTGTCCGGAAAATCGTAATTCGTCCAATTTAAACAGTGCGAAATCTGCCTGCATTCCTTCCGCGATTCGTCCCAGTTCCGGACGCCCCAAAACATTTGCTCCACCTGCGGTTGCCCAGCGTAAGGCATCCAAATGAGTGACTTTAGATCCATGTTGAAGTCGCTGAATCAAAAAGG
>DTUH01000055.1:2815-3847 GCA_012964265.1 Candidatus Lambdaproteobacteria bacterium | reverse complement strand
TGCTGGAAGGTGCTAAAATCAACAAAATGCTCTTAATTTTTTCATCAAGTTGGATCGTTGGCGGTGCAGTTTACGCACTTTTTCGTGAAAAAAGATTCCGGATTACTTGGGAAAAGGCACGCTTTATCTTGCTGTCTTCTTTCTTAGTCATCGGCATCGTCAACTTTTTGATGCTTGCGGTTCAGCATGGAGACGCAAGCACCGTTATTCCGATTGCAAACATGAGCTTTGTAATTGCACTCTTAGTTCCAGTTGCCTCGAAAATGGAAATATTAACTGCAAAAAAAATAGGCGCCATGGCTTTTGCTATAACTTCTATCTTGTTGCTGGCACAAAGCTAAACCAGACAATTTTTCATTTTGTAGTTTTGAATCAGAAGTTACTCTGTAAATCGCACAGATATTTCATGATTCAAAACTTCACTATTATTGTCTTTCTGCCTCAATAAAGCTTTCATTTATTATTTCCAATGAAAGATCGATTTGCTCCCTGGTAATGATCAGCGGCGGAGTAAGTGTCATCACATTGCCCATTGTAAGCTTGAATGACAAGCCCTTGCTCAGGCAGCGGTAAAGGACGTCTTCGGCTAAATCATTTGCCGGTGTTTTTTCTTCCTGATTGAGCACAAGTTCCACTCCAACCAGTAATCCGCGTCCGCGTACATCTCCAATCGTCGAGTGTGCTGATTTTAAAATATTGAGTTGCTCAAGCATGTATTTTCCAAGTACTTCAGCATTCTCAACCAGGCCTTCCTGCTCGATAATTTCAATAGTCGTCAAAGCCGCTTTTGTGGTTACCGGATTTTTCTCATGCGTGTAATGGCCAAAAGCAAATTCACTACCAACATCAAGTTCAGCCTTTGCGAGAACTGCAGCAATTGGTAAAATACCACCGCCAAGCGCTTTTCCCAAAACGAGTATGTCAGGGACAACGTCATCATGTTCACAGGCAAACATTTTCCCAGTCTTGCCGAGACCCGTCGGAATCTCATCAAAGATCAATAAGGCACCATGGTCATTGCAGGCCTGCCGC
>DTUH01000055.1:0-2788 GCA_012964265.1 Candidatus Lambdaproteobacteria bacterium | reverse complement strand
ACGAAACTGGCACAGGTCGTCTGGCAAATTTCAATTTGCGCTTTTCCATCAAGATCCGGGTATCCGTAGGGACAACGGTAACAGGCAAAAGGTGCAACATGCTCAGTTCCGGAAAGCAACGGTCCAACAACGTGGGAGCGGAAAAGTTGTTCTCCACCAACTGAAGCTGCCCCAAATCCTGCTCCATGAAATGCATCCCAGAATGAAATCGTTTTATAGCGTCCTGTGGCCGCACGTGCAATTTTAAGGGCTACTTCAATCGCATCCGAACCGCCCGTAGTGAACAGCACCTTGGAAAGTTCGCCCGGAGCAATTTCAACCAGTTTCTTGGCCAGTGCTATTGCACTTTCACTGGCAAATCTTCGCGGTGCAAAAGGTAAGGCATCCATTTGTTCGGCAATCGCTTTTTTCAGTTTTGGATGACCGTAGCCGATATGATGTACGTTATTACCGTGAAAATCCAGATAACGATGCCCATTTGTGTCTTCAATGTAGGCCCCTTCGGCCTTGGTCACTACTGATAAACATGGGCTGGAAACAGATTGATTGAGGAAGTAGCGCGCATCCTGAGCAAGGATTTCTCGTGTCTTAGAGTTATGAGTGTTTTCTTCCCAGTTCGTACGCTTACTGGAACGGTTACTTTCCCCCTCAGAAGGCGGTGGCATACGATTCTTTAAATTTATCACGGGTGGATTTCCTTGAAAATAGTATATTTTATTTTAAATACCAGTACATTGAGCCGGTGTCAAAAATAAACAACCACATTAGTACTGCACCTTATATGACGTGTATTGAAGACCAAGTTACGTCAGCATTTTTGCCTAATAAAGTAAACTAACGGGCCAGTTTCAATTTTCGCTGTTGTCGACGCGAAACCTTAGCATTCTCCTTTTCACCTGTTGCAGTTTTTTTAATCGGCAAATTTACTGAACGCGACAAATTGGGAAACGATTCGCTACTGTGAGGTATCGCAATCGCATCGATAAAATGTTGCTGAAACATCGGCTCGACGGCTGTCTCGATTTTTTCCACGCGTCTCACCAAGTCTTCGATTTCCATGCGCGCACTCTTGTTGAGCAGTGCCACCCTTGCACCGGTACCGGTAGCATTGCCAGCCGCACTTACTGTAACATGTGACGCAAGAGTAAACGGTGCACAGTAGCAAGGGAACGGCGTCATACCGGCCAGGTCTTTGATTTCCTGCATAATCTCGAACACCATCGGCATACGACCCGATGAATAAGGATCGGGTGCCTTGAGCCTGGAAATGTCCTTATTCTGTCTTCACCAGCGGATCGGAGTTCTCAATGGCCGGCGCCATGTCCTTGAATGTGACGAAACGGCAGCCGAGCGCCTGGGCTTCGACGTTGTAAACATCCCAGATGAACGACGGCGTGTCAAAGCCGAAACGCTCTGCCGTTTCGCAAATGCCACGTACGAATTTCTTCGCGTCTGTATAGAACTCATCACCAGGAATGCCGCTTTCACACATCGCGAATTCATGCATTTGAGCTATAAATGGTACCTCGTCGCAACCCGTTGTCATTGCTGATGATAGTCTCGCAATACTATCGGAAAAATCAAATTCTGACATGTTATTTTATCCTTTGCATTAAAGTGTAAGTACGTTGCAATCCCAGCTAAACCAGGATCAAAGAAAACATCAACAATAAGGTCACCTGCAGATTGACTCTCCAATCCAGCTATGATTCTGAGTAAAGTTAATTTTCCACAACCAAATGGACCCACTACGATAATTAGCTCCCCATTAACAAGTCAAGGTCATTTATAGCTATGTTTTGTCAAATGACTTTGAGATGCCCTTAAGTTGTATTTCTGTCACAATAGATTTAACCTGTTTTGTTAATAACTCCCAAACGTAAATTCCTTTTTGTCAATCCGAACGAGAGTGAGTTACATTTTGCTAATTCAAATTACATGACATATTAACACATTTATCATATCTGAAAAATATAAATTATAAACCTTAACTATTGATTAAAACAATAACATCGGCTTGATTCTACTATCTTTTTTTATTTTGCACGATCCCTTCGGATGGACAAAGGAATTTGGTATTTTACTTGGATTGATTGAAATTCTTTAACTTTGTCCTAGACATAGCCACCATTCACATCAAAACAGTTGTTTTTATGGTGGGAGTGGCTGCAGTTGCTTCTTATTTACGTACTTTAAAGATGGAAATTTTAACTGCAAAATAATAGGTGCCATGACTTATACCGTTGACTCAATCATATTACTTGCCCAAACTTACTGAACTGCTAGAATATGCACACAAAAAGCTCGTAATTAAAGTAAAATAATATTATTGACATCTAAAACTGTCATGATTTTCAACTTTAACCATTTTTGAAGCATGAGTACATACGAAAATTATCACCAAACCAGTCATGTATATGACAAAACAAGGTCTGCAGTCGGTGTTGAAATCATTCGCAGTGCATTGGCAGAAAGTAAACTTCCTCTGGAAAAACAAATCCTTGTTGATGCAGGATGCGGTACCGGTTTGTTTGCGGCAGCAATGGTTGAAAAAGTACTGCGAGTTGAAGCCATAGATCTTAATTCAGGAATGCTGGCCAAGGCCAAAGCTAAATTACATTCTGAAGAGAATTCCGGACGCATCAATTTTCATCAATCCACTATTGACGAACTTCCACTTGCAGACAACAGTGTTGATGCAGTGATGACTAATCAGGTCCTGCACCATCTTCCAGATGATGCGGCTAATGGTTGGCCGGAACATAACAAAGTTTTTCAAGAATTTGCC
>DTUH01000054.1 GCA_012964265.1 Candidatus Lambdaproteobacteria bacterium | reverse complement strand
ACCACCAAACGTGATTCCGGAGCATTTTTCCTGATTGCTTCCAGTCGTTCCAGGTCACCGTCCCCAGTGAGTTTAATTTTTAATAATGGTCTGTGCGCGTTTTTTTGAGCTACGGCTCCCATTTTTTCCGGAGTATCAACACCGAGTGAGTAAACCGTGGTTACATTTTTGGGCTCCGTTTGAGTGTCCGTTCGCAAATGCTGCGACAATTCAGAAAATTCCCAGACTCTTTTTCCTGCAAGTTTTGCATCCAAATCCCAGAGTGCACAATCCACTGCATTCCTGGCAGCGCCTTTGGGCATGGCTTGCTGAAGTTCTGAGCGTGTCATTCCATTTTCAAGTTTGCTGCGAAAATCTTCGACCAGGGTTTTAGTTTGGGAGATTGACTCATTGTAATGCTCAGTCGGAGTAGCCTCCCCCCAACCTTTGCAGCCGTTTTGTTCAAGTTCCACCACAACCACATCGAAATTATCGTCGACTCCTCTTGAAATCGCGAAAGGCTCCTCACTCCAGTTTTCAGTGTGCACATTAAGTATTCTTTCAGGCATAAATTTTATTCAGAATTTTGAAGGTTGATCTTAATATATTCGCTCTGAATCTTCGGTGGGGCGCGCACGCCATCGTCGATGCATCCAGAAATATTGTTCCGGATATTTGCGGATCACATTTTCTAAAGCTGAGGTGATTTTTTGGCTTATTTCCAGGGTGTCTTTTTCCTGTTCTCCGGAAAGTTCAAAAGTAATGTGCTGAAATGTTATTTCCAAATGATCACCGACATAAGGACATGTTACCAGTACAACCGGACTTTTACGTAACAAATGAAATGCTGCAGTTCCTTTACTGGAGGAGGCAAGTTTAGCAAAAAAATTTACAAAAAGATCTGATTTATTGTCGTTTTGATCAATGAGCATGGCAATGATCTTATTGGCCGCAAGGGCTCTCGCCATTTGCAATGTGGCTTTTTTCCCCTTATCAATTGTTTCAACTCCAAAATTGGCGCGGGCCGTATTTTGAAGTTCGTTTGTGAGTGGATTGGTTTGCCGCCCAACGTACATGCTAACTGGATATCCCAGTTCCGCCAAAGCCGGTGGAATCATCTCCCAATTCCCAAAATGTCCGCTGACCAGAAGCACCCCCTTTTTTTCTGTTAAGGCGGCATCCAGGATTTCTAAATTGTGAAATTTTGTGACTTCTGAGGTTTGTCCTCTCCAGGCATCCATGTGCAGAACGTCCATGCAAAAACGTGCGAACCAACGGTAGTTTGCGCGCGCAATTTTATTCCGATCTTTAGCTGATAAATCCGGATATGCGAGTTCCAGATTGATCGCGACTATTCTCCGGCAAATACGCAATACGTGATAAAGAAGGAAATCCAGCAGGATTACTCCACGTCTCAAAGTCTTTGCAGATGCATTGACACCCCAACGTTTTAAGCAGTTGAAAAGTGCAAATTCAAGTCGATGACGAAATTTGTGTGGTACTGAACTAAGCCTGCTACCGTTGCTTTCAGACATTTTGTAATTAATATTTTTAGTGAGTCATCAGCAAAAAGATAGCAGATTTGAGCCAACATGAAAGTCAGAATACTTTATTGGGCACCAGAAAGTAAAGCGCTCTAAACTTACACAACTAACAGTCTGGCCTCGATATTTTGATGAAAGTGTGTCATTTTATAAGCGGGTGACTGCTAAATCGACAGTCACGAGTTTCATCGTGTCATCCCGAACGTAAGTGATGGATCTTGTACGATATCAGCACTTTCTCAAATCTCGCCCTTCGGTCGAGATGACATTTTACAGTCAATGATATCAGTATCATACGAGAATGCATGACACACGAGTTGCTAATATTACAAGTAGAAATTAAAAAAATATAATGACTGCCGGTCGTCTGCCTGGCGAAAACTGCATAAAAGAGTTGCTAACTATTAAACAAACAATAATTCATCATGTCTTGAACGGATGGTTATATTAACTTGGATAATAATACATGAACAAAAATCCACCTGATCCAAGCCGTATCCGTAATTTTTCCATAATCGCTCATATTGATCATGGAAAATCCACGCTGGCAGATTGTCTGATGAAAGAAACAGGTGCAGTTACAGATCGTGAAGCGCAGGAGCAATTGCTGGACAATATGGATATAGAGCGTGAACGGGGCATTACTGTAAAATCACAGACCGTGCGATTGAATTATCTGGCGGAAGACGGTAAAGAATATATTTTGAATCTGATTGATACTCCCGGACATGTTGATTTTACATATGAAGTGTCAAGGTCACTAGCTGCATGTGAAGGCGCTCTGCTGGTTGTTGATGCAGCACAGGGCGTAGAGGCACAAACCTTGGCTAATGCTTATTTGGCAATTGAAAATGATTTGGAAGTCCTGCCTGTCTTGAACAAAATTGACTTGCCCACCGCAGAGCCGGAAAGGGTTTGTAAAGAAGTTGAAGACCTTATCGGTCTGGACACAAGTATTGCTGCCAGGGTAAGTGCCAAACAGGGAATTGGCATACAGGAAGTGCTTCAGCAGGTGGTGGACTTTGTACCTCCGCCTGCCGGTGATAGAGATGCGTCTTTGCGGGCCTTGATTTTCGATTCATGGTTTGATTCATATCTTGGAATTGTGATAATGATCCGGGTTATGGACGGTAAAGTGCGAGTTGGCGATAAAATCCGTTTTATCTCAACAGCAAAAGAATATGAGGTGGTCCAGCTTGGCGTATTCACACCTTTTCGAAACGAACGCAATGAGCTTGGCCTGGGAGAGGTCGGATTTTTAAGCGCCTCAATTAAGACGATAGGACACACCAGAATTGGGGATACTGTCACTACTGTTGTAAATCCCTGCACTGAGGCCCTGCCCGGATATGCTGAAGCAAAACCGATGGTCTTCAGCGGGATTTTTCCTGTAGAGGGCGAACAATACGAAGAACTCAAAGAAGCATTACGTAAACTTGCCCTTAATGATTCATCACTAAGTTATGAACTCGAAACTTCTGCGGCACTCGGTTTTGGTTTCCGCTGTGGATTCCTGGGGCTCTTGCATATGGAAATTACCCAGGAACGACTGGAACGTGAATTTAATCTGCAGCTTATTACCACTGCTCCGAGCGTTGTGTATCAGGTACACCTTAAAAAAGGAGGAGTCATCCGAGTTGATAACCCCTCTCAGCTGCCTTCACCGATGGAGATAGATTTTATAGAAGAACCATATATACGGGGGAGGGTACTGACTCCGCAAGATTACGTTGGCGGAATAATGAAGCTTGCGCAGGAACGTCGCGGTGTCCAGACCAACATGGAGTATCCATCGCAAAATCGCGTGATGCTCGAGTATGAACTTCCTTTAAATGAAATTGTGCTGGATTTTTACGACCAGCTTAAATCTGTTTCAAGGGGTTATGCGTCTTTTGACTATGAACTGATAGATTACCGCAGGGGAAAACTGGTAAAGTTGGATATCATGCTAAATGGCGAAATGGTGGACGCCTTATCGCTGATTGTTCCAAGTGACCAGGCGCCTTTCCGGGGTCGTGAACTGGCCAAAAAAATTAAAGAGTTTATTCCAAAACAAATGTATGAAGTTGCGATACAGGCCGCAATCGGTGCTAAAATCATTGCCCGTGAAACTCAGGGAGCGATGCGTAAAGATGTTACTGCAAAATGTTATGGAGGAGATATCACCCGTAAACGGAAACTGCTTGAAAAGCAAAAGGCCGGTAAAAAAAGGATGAAACGGATAGGGTCTGTCGAAGTTCCGCAGGAAGCGTTTATGGCGGTTTTGAAAATTGAACGCTAATCAAATCTGATGAACCAATAATAATTCCTAAAACAGCGTCATTTCGAGCGAAGCGAGAAATCTTTTCTATGTTAAGCACTAATATCATAAATATTTATCCCTACGGTCGAAATGACAGCGTGGATTTCAGACTTATTTTGAAACCATCAAATCTAATCATGCTAACAATATAAAATGAGTCAAATTCGCCTCAGCAATAATTTTTCAGCAAACAGCGAACGTGTGTCTATAGTTCCAGGCAAGGTTGCTTATAGCGAGATAGATATCCGCAACAAATTGCTGCACTTGAATCAGGCAATCTATGTAGTGCAAAATGAAACGGCTACAGGTGTGTGTCTTGCCGAAGACGTGACGGATTCAACATCAGGAACCTCCGTGTCTCTTTTAGCTCATGTTCAGCCTATGCAGGTGGGGCAGTTTGGAGATCCGGAATTCATGCGGGTTTACGGTATTAATATGGCGTATATGACTGGAGCGATGGCTAATGGCATTGCTTCGGAGGAACTGGTAATTGCCTCCGGTAAAAAAGGGTTACTAAGTTCATTTGGGGCAGCTGGCCTGGTGCCGTCCCGTATTGAAGAGGCAATTAACAAAGTCCAGCAGGCTTTACCAAATGGCCCTTATGCCTTCAACCTTATCCACAGCCCCAGCGAAGACGCAATTGAACGCGCAGCTGTAGATTTGTTTTTGAAGCATGGCGTGAAGACAGTAGAGGCTTCGGCATTTCTTGGTCTGACTCAAAATATTGTGCGTTACCGCGTGGCCGGTTTACGTTTCAACGGGCAAAATCAGATTGAGATCGGCAACAGGGTCATTGCGAAAATTTCTCGAACCGAAGTTGCTTCAAAATTTATGGCTCCGGCGCCGGAAGCAATTCTCCGAAAATTAGTTGCAGTGGGAAGTATCACTGGGGAACAAGCCCAGCTCGCAGAAAATGTTCCTATGGCAGACGACATCACAGTAGAAGCAGATTCCGGAGGACATACTGACAACCGCCCGCTTGTTTTGCTACTTCCAGCCATGTTGGCATTACGAGAACAATTTCAGAGCAAACATGATTATGCTCAGCCAATTCGGATAGGAGCCGCAGGCGGAATTGGAACTCCGTCTTCTGCCCTGGCAGCCTTTATGATGGGTGCGGCTTATGTCGCTACCGGTTCTGTCAATCAATCCTGTGTGGAAGCTGCCGCGTCAGCTCACACCAAGAACTTGTTAGCTCAGGCAGAAATGACGGATGTAACGATGGCTCCGGCCGCGGATATGTTTGAAATGGGGGTGGAATTACAAGTTCTTAAGCGCGGAACAATGTTTCCGATGCGAGCAAAAAAGCTGTATGAGTTATATAAAAACTATGAAAGCATCGAAGCAATTCCGCTGCAGGAGCGCTTAAAACTGGAACAACAAGTTTTCCGCAGTTCACTTGATGAAATTTGGCGTCAAACGGAGGAGCATTTCAATGCCCGTGATCCGCACCAAATTGAACGTGCGAAAGATCATCCAAAGCGTAAAATGGCACTGATTTTTCGCTGGTATCTCGGTTTGTCTTCACGTTGGTCAAATTCGGGTGAGCAGGGACGCGAAGCAGATTATCAAATCTGGGCCGGACCGGCAATGGGTGCGTTCAATAATTGGGTTAAGGGTTCATATCTGGAACAGTTTTCCAATCGAAAAGCGGTGGAAGTGGGATGGCACATCATGACTGGAGCGGCGTATATGTATCGGTTGCGTCTTTTGCAGATGCAAGGCGTTTGGTTCCCATCTGCTTGCGAAGTCTATACACCACAGCCTTTTTCAGTTTGAAACAGGAATTTTTTTCAGACGGTATTTTACAGGACTGCATGACGAACAGTCTTTTTACTGTCTTGTGTTCTCATACGGAGTCATGGTAGGTTTTAACGTCCGTTTTTACTTTTTTCTTTTGATTGAGAATGTTTAAAATAGAAGGGGTGTGAGTATCAAAATTGCTGTCATGACTATGAAAGGCGGTCAGGCCAAGACCACTCTTGCCATCAGTTTAGCTGCCAGAATTGCCAAAGCCCGACGTGAAGTTCTTTTGATTGATTCAGACATTCAGGCCAATGTCACCACAACTTTTCAGCGCGATCATCACTGTAATCTTGCCCATGTGATTTTGGGAAAGGTCAGCAATTTTGAGTTTATTCAACTTGACCGTCACCTTTCTTTTTTACCATCAGGCGGAGAAGCCATGGTGGAGGCCTCAAGTTATCTCAGTCATACCAGTTTCAAAGATTCGCTGTTCAAAAATCTGCTTTCATCCATCAACCATCGAATAGTGATCGTTGATACCGCACCGAGTTGGAGTGAGGTCAGCCGCAACATTTTAATGTATGCGGATTACGTGATTGTTCCGGTGGTGACAGATTATCTGGGTTATAGTGGTTGTGACCAGATCATGACCTACATTGATGAATTCAAATCCAGCATGTTAGGCCAGTGCAAAGCAGAAGTTCTGGGAATTGCGATCACCCGCACACAACCACGGACTAAGCTGGCACAGACCATTACTGCAGGACTCCGGGAAAGGTGGCCGGATTTGATGTTCAAACGAATGATTGAAGAGTCCGTTTCCATTCAGGAAGCACCGGCATTTCAGCAAAACATTTTTGATTACCGCAAAGGGCGCACCAGAGGTGCGGAGATGTATGACCTGCTTTGCAGGGAAATTATGCGGCGGATTGTTCAGCGGCAAAAAGATGGACTTAATGTCCATTAATCAGGAAATAAACAGCTTTTTTGGTTTTAACAGTACATGAGTAAAGCACTAAAAATAAATCTGGGTTCACAACGCGAAATTCAGCAGGAAGGCGTTCAGCAAAACATCTCTGCAGCAGAAAATACTCCTCTTCCGGTAGGAAGATTGCAAACGAATTTTTTTCTTCCGGAGTTGAATTTAGATGCTGCGGAAAACTCTGCACAAAAAAGTTCTCCACCGGTGCAGAAAGTGGTGAGCAGTATAAATAAATTCATTGAAAATATCGCTGATGACTATTTTTTGCTGGGCCTCCATTTAATCTCACTGCATTCCCTGCTCAAGGAATCCAAACTCACAACCGAACAAATAAAATCGTGGTATGCTGAAAATATAAATATGCCATACTCTTCGGCGATGCAATGCCGGAAAGTGGCTGAGGTATATTCAGCAAATCCTGAACTGATTGGGCGCTACACTGCTACCGGAGCGTACCTCTTGAGCAGTTGCAAAACTCCGAAAGAACGTGAAGAAATATGGCAGGAAGCAAGGGGTGAAAAATCTGCGCCAAGTATCAGGGAGTTGAGGGAGACGCTGAAGCGTGTTCGGGAAAGACAGGCACTTGAGCATCCGGAAGATGATGAAATAAAAGCGGAAATGGCAGCTGCAGGCGAAAAATACCGCATGTCACCAAACAAAATCAGGGAGTCACTGCAAACAATTTCGATTTACTGCGATAATTTTGCGGCTTGCGATAAAATTGAGGAGCAGATTGAAATGCGTAAAATTCTACTTGACTCAGTCAGGACGTTTCTCAGAGATATAGAAGAAACGGTTTAGCCTTCAGCACGATATTTTGACATTTTATCCAACATCAGAACCAGCACAAAACCTGTACCCATCAGCAACAGGGCAATCCCCAATTCTGCATCAATTAATGGCCAGACGTTTTCTTCCCGCAGTACGTGTTCTTTTCCACGGATTATTTGACTTTCCAAAGTTATTTTCCAGGGCCAGACTTTCCGCATCGAACCGATCATGATTCCGGTTAAGACTGCTAAAGTGTAATCATGCCAGCGTGCAAGTCCGTAGCGCAAAACACGAGAAAAACCCAAAATTCCAATTAGACATCCGGCGCAGAAAATGAGGATGATTTCAAGATTTTCCAGAAGCAAAGGATTTCTCAATGCTGCTGTAATGAAAGCGTATTTTCCTAAAATAAGGAGAATAAATGAACCGCTTAATCCCGGAAGGATCATGGCGCAAATCGCTACCATTCCACTGAAAAAGATAAACCAGGGTGCTTCCGGGGTGTGCAGCGGTATAAGCCCCGTAATTCCGTAGGCCAGCAGAGTTCCTAACATTAAGGCGGGGAAGTTTGAAAATCGATTTTTTATCGAGTGGCCGACCACCAAAATTGACGCTGTGATCAGGCCAAAAAAGATGGACCAGGTTTGTACAGGATGTTCTGTCAGCAGGAAGTGCATCAAGTGTGCAGTGCTGATAACGGCTAGTGCGATTCCTGAAACAAGTGTAACTAAGAAGCACAAATGAATTTCTGATAAAGCTTTTTTGAAATTCAAGCGTATTGCATGTAGAATTAATTTACCTTTGATTGAGGAAATAGCATTCAGCAAGGATTCATAAATACCTGTTATAAATGCAATCGTTCCTCCGGAAACCCCCGGGACAATATCCGCAGTACCCATAGCCACACCTTTTAAAAATAAATTAAGATGTTCAGAAAAAGTCCTGGGACCTGGTGAGGCCAGCCACGCATCTTTCCATGAGTCAGGATTGGCAGTGTCTTTGGTAGTAGAGCTTACTTGAATGTTCATGGAATCAGGAGGCATGAGGGAAGAGATTTTAATACTCAGACAAGGTAATTCTTTTTGCTGTCTGCAACGAAAAAATGTTGCTGATATGCTTCATTCAGTATTTTCCAGAACTCCTTGCTAAACTCAGCATCCTCGAGCTTTTTTCGTAAACCGTGGCAAAAAAAAGTCAGTTGCCGTGAAGTTTGTGCGCATTCACGCAAAAACTGGTTGGTGAAAACCTGCAATTCCCACGGAAATTCGGACTCATTCAAATCTAAAAGTGGAGCATCCTGCGGATGTTTTTTTTGAAGATTAATTGAGAGCTGATCCACCAGATAAAAAAAGTCTGCTCCCAGCACATTAAGCGCGCGTCCTTCATCGGGACCGAGTCTCTGGATTAAATTTTCCTGAAAACCCTTGAGTCCTGGTTTTGAAATTGTTTTGTCTTCCAGCATAAAGTTTTTATCCCAGTTTAACAGAACTCATGAGTTATTGATTCTTGTAAGGTACGGATATTATTGACTGCGACATGTCATTTCGACCGAAGGGGGAGAGATCTGATAAATTGCTGATATCTTATAAGATCCCTCACATGTGTTCGGGATGACACGATAAAACTCGTGATTTCCACGTAACAGAATGAAATTAGCACGGTGCATTTAGATACATCCTGCAAGAATTATGACAGGCTGAATTCTTTTTTTGCAAGTTGAATTTTTATTTCAGTCAAACTCGGCTCGCTGTTTTAAATGCAGAATTTAAATAACGGAGTTGTGACTGCTTTGGCTTTTGATTTGGAAGAGTCCCGGATTCACGAGGGTTTTTGCAACCCCGGAAGGGAAAAGTCTGATGATTAGGAACTGCCGGAAACTGGTTTATAGATATTGGGCCACTTTTTGACGCACTATCGAGCGTTTCAGTTTGCTCTCATATTTTTTCTGCCGACTTTCCTCAGCTTCCCATTCAGCCGTTGAGGAAGTTACGGAAACGAGGATCTCCTTTGCTTTTATTTCCGCATTTTTTGCCCGCTCCAAGTCAATTTCTGCTGCGGTTTCGGCCAATTCTGCGAGGACCCTGACACTGTTTCCTTCAACTTGAGCATAGCCCCAGTGGACAGCAATTGCTTTTGTTTTTCCACTAATACTATAGGACATAATTCCGGAATCCAGTGTAGTCAATACAGGGACGTGTTCAGGCAAAATACCGAGTTCACCTTCACTGCCGGGCAGAGTCACTGAATCCACGTCCTCAACCATAACTGTTCGGTGAGGAGTGACTACTTCAAGAGTGAGTTGATTTGACATCAGTTACTCATTTTTTTGGCTTTTTCCATCACCTGCTCGATGGTACCGACCATGTAGAATGCCTGTTCAGGAAGTTCATCATGTTTTCCTTCGAGAATTTCCTTAAAACCGCGAATTGTGTCTTTGATGTCCACATATTCTCCATTGGTTCCAGTAAATGTTTCTGCAACAAAGAAAGGTTGTGAAAGGAATCTTTGGACTTTTCTGGCACGACTGACGACGGCTTTGTCTTCTTCGGACAATTCATCCATGCCTAGAATTGCGATAATATCCTGCAAATCTTTGTAGCGCTGGAGCAGGATTTGGACTTCATGTGCAACAAGATAGTGCTCTTCACCGACGATATCAGCAGCAAGAATTCGGGAAGTAGAATCAAGTGGGTCAACTGCAGGATATATTCCCAATTCAGTAATTGCGCGACTCAAAACGATAGTTGCATCCAGATGCGAAAAAGTGGTTGCCGGAGCAGGGTCAGTCAAGTCATCCGCAGGCACATAAACTGCCTGCACAGAAGTAATTGAACCTTTTTTGGTGGAAGTAATCCGTTCCTGTAAATTCCCCATTTCTGTGGAAAGGGTCGGCTGATAACCAACCGCAGAAGGAATTCTACCAAGCAAGGCCGAAACTTCTGAACCTGCCTGGGTGAAGCGGAAAATATTGTCGATAAACATCAAAACGTCCACGGCCTCTTCGTCACGGAAATATTCTGCAACAGTCAAACCTGTCAAACCGACACGGGCACGTGCTCCTGGAGGCTCGTTCATTTGTCCGTAAACAAGACTGGTTTTATCCAGCACTCCGGAATCTTTCATTTCATTCCAGAGGTCATTTCCTTCACGAGTACGTTCACCCACACCCGCGAAAACAGAAAATCCGCCATGTTCTGCGGCAATGTTCCGGATGAGTTCCATGATAATAACTGTTTTACCAACACCGGCGCCGCCAAATAAACCGATCTTTCCGCCTTTGAGGAAGGGGCAGAGCAAGTCCATCACTTTGACTCCGGTGACGAGCATTTGTGCTTCGGTTACCTGTTCTTCAAATGCAGGAGCATCACGGTGAATTGACCAGCGTACATCTGCTTCAATCGGGCCGGCTTCGTCCACCGGGTCACCCGTTACATTTATGATCCGTCCCAGAACAGCCTTTCCAACAGGAGTTGTAATTGGTTCACCCAAATCCTTCACATCCATTCCACGCGAAAGTCCGTCGGTTGATCCCATTGAAACTGTACGTACAGTACTTTCTCCAAGGTGCTGTTGAACTTCACAAATAACCCGTTCGCCTTTCTGGTGCTGGATTTCAAGTGCAGTGTATATTTCAGGGAGGTCTCCGGTTTCAAATGCCACGTCAACGACTGGCCCCATTATCTGGACGATCTTACCTGTGCTCAATTTTCCCTCTTTGTTTAGTTTGGTGGATGATTATTTTCTATTTTATAAACTTTCGGCGCCGCTTATTATTTCGATCAATTCACTCGTGATCGCAGCCTGTCTGCTTCTATTATAATGTAATTGTAACTTTTCAATCATTTCGCCTGCATTCTTGGTTGCCGCGTCCATTGATGTCATACGTGCCGCGTGTTCACCTGCAATTGTATCGAGCCAGGAAACATAAACCTGATTTTGAACATATTTTTTAAGCAGCGTTTCCAGAATCTCTTCAGGCGAAGGTTCAAAAAGGACTTCACGCTCATCTGCAGATGCTGCTTCAGGCGGTTTAATCGGCAAGAGTTGTTCGATTACAGGCTCCTGAGAGATCACGCTGATGAAATGATTGTATGCAAGAATGACTTGATCAAGCTCACCTGATTCAAAACGCTGGGTGAACTCACTCACAATATCACGTACAAGTCCCAACTGTTCATCAGGTGCGGTCCCTGTATGATTATCAATAATGCTGTGATTTGTCCTCTTGAAAAATTCATTTCCCTTGCGACCAAGAATAACGAACTCTGCACAGTCTACACCTTCTTCAGCAAGCTGGCTGGCCAAAGCTTTTGAGAGATTTGCGTTAAAACCTCCGCAAAGACCACGGTCACTTGTTACCAGAATCACACCGGTTCGCTTCCCTCCAGAATTATGGAAGAGACGGCCAATTCCCGTGTCCTCCTCCACTCCATCGAAACGTGTGCTGAGTGAAGAGACAACACTTTTCAGTTTTACCGCATATGGAGTGGCTTCTCGAATATTGTCTTCCGAGCGCCTTAACTTTGCCGCAGAAACCATTTTCATGGCACTGGTGGTTTTCTGGGTTCTTTTAACGCTGTCTATGCGTTTGCGTATATCTTTTAAACTTGCCATCCGAAATTAATTAACGGTTCGTTATGCTGAAAAAGCTTGTACGAATTCATCCAGTACGGATTTCAGTTCGGTTTCTGTTGCGTCATCAATTTTATTTGCTTCTTCAATGGATTTACGCAATTCTGCTTTATTAGTTTGGATAAAAGTTAAGAATTCAGTTTCAAATTTACTCAAGGCATTTATCGGCATCTCGTCTAAATAACCATTTGTTGCCGCAAAAATGGAAAGCACCTGGTCCACCCAGGGCATCGGCTTATATTGTGGTTGTTTGAGAATTTCGACCAAACGCTGTCCGCGTGCCAACTGCCGCTGGGTAGCCTGATCCAAATCACTGCCAAACTGAGCAAAGGCTTCTTTTTCACGATACTGTGCCAAATCCAAACGTAATGTTCCGGCAACCTGCTTCATGGCCTTCACCTGTGCGGCACCACCAACACGGGAAACAGAAAGCCCCACGTTAATTGCCGGACGAATTCCGGAGTTGAAAAGATCGCTGCTCAGAAAAATCTGTCCGTCTGTGATCGAAATAACGTTAGTTGGAATATATGCGGAAACGTCACCCGCCTGTGTTTCAATAATCGGCAGCGCGGTCAAAGAACCGGCGCCGCGCTTATCACTCAATTTGCAGGATCGTTCCAGCAAACGGCTGTGAAGATAAAAAACGTCTCCCGGATACGCCTCACGTCCCGGCGGACGTCTCAGCAGCAAAGAAAGTTGACGATAGGCAACCGCCTGTTTGGAGAGGTCATCATAAACACAAAGAACGTGCTGTCCCTTATCCCGGAAATATTCTCCAATACTAACTCCGGCATATGGTGCTAAAAACTGCAGAGGCGCGGGTTCGGATGCTGATGAAGAAACTACAATCGTATGTGCCATTGCACCTTCGGTTTCCAGTCGCTGAACAATCTGAGCCATGGTAGAACGTTTCTGTCCAATACCGACATAAATGCAGATTACATCACCACCTTTTTGATTGATGATGGTATCGATGGCAATAGCCGTTTTTCCGGTTTGTCTGTCACCGATTATCAATTCCCGTTGACCGCGTCCGATCGGAACCATCGAGTCAATCGCTTTGAGTCCGGTCTGCATAGGTTCATGCACAGATTTTCTGTCCACAATTCCCGGCGCAATGGTTTCAATCAATCGTGTTTCTGTGGAGGCAATTGGACCTTTGCCGTCAATCGGTAACCCAAGAGGATCAACAACTCTTCCTAACAGACCTTCGCCCACAGGAATCTCTGCAATCCTTTCGGTCCGTTTGACCTCATCACCTTCCTTAATCGTGCGGTCACTTCCAAATATAACTACACCTACATTATCTTCCTGGAGGTTCAGGGCCATGCCTGTAATATTGCCTGGAAACTCAACGAGTTCTCCAGCCTGGACATTGTCTAAACCGTAAACACGGGCAATTCCGTCTCCAACTTCGAGGACCGTTCCAACTTCTGATTTGGTGGCCTTTTTGTCGAAGTTTTCAACTTGTTGCTGAATTATATTACTGATTTCTTCTGCTCGGATTTTCATAGCCGCTCAGCCTCTGATAATAGTTTGACGTATCTGATTTAATTGCGTGTGAATACTCCCATCAATTACTACGGAACCGATACGCGTTACGATTCCGCCAATGATGGCAGGGTCGATGGTAATGCTGATTGTGACTTCTTTGCCGGAGTATTTGGAAATGGATTGTTCCAGTTTAGCGACTGTCGCTTTTGGTAACTCGTGTGCAACGGTTACCTGGGCCTCAATGCGGCCCAGCATTTCCTGTAATAACAAATTAAAAGCACTTTCAATACTTGGAAGCAGGACAATTCTGCGCTTTAATAAAAGGTAGCGGCTGAATTTGTCAACGAGTGCAGGGGCTTTTAATTTTGTTAAAACTGCTTTTAGAACATTCTGTTTCTGTTCTGTGGAAACCTTTGTGTCCGAAAGGACCTCTCTCAACTCTGCAGAGTCTGTATAAGTTTCAGCCAATTTGGTCAAGTGTTCACCTGTATTTTCCAGGTTTTTTCCTTTTTCCGCCAAATTGATTAAGGCTTTGGCATATCGCCGCGCGATAACTCCCTGACTCACACTACTCCTTCAGGCTGATTGAGTTGATCCATAAAATTTTTCACCAATTTTTTTTGCCGGTTTTGATTCATCTCTTTTTTCAATGTGTCTTCTGCCAATTTCACACTTTCTTCGGCAATCCAATGCCGCAAATCATCTTCTGCTTTTCTGCGTTCCTGTTTCAGGGCAAAACTGGCCTGTTCCTTCATTCTCAGAATTTCCTTTTTTCCTTCTTCAATAATAAGCGCTTTTGCGTTTTCCGCGTCTTTTTTTGCAGACTCAACCATTTCTCTGGCTTCCTTTTCAAGTCCAGAAATTTTTGAACGCATTTGTCTCATGTCCGCATTAATTTTTTCTTCTGCGTCCCTGGCATCATCCAGGATTTTCTTTGCCGATTCGGCAGAACCGCCGAGTGCTGCCGCCACGGGTTTCTTTGCAAATTTGTATATAATGGCTACCAGTACTACAACATTCAGAACTTTCCAAATAAAATCCATTAATGGAGAACCTGCCCCTTCCCCACCGGCTGCATAAAGCGCCGTACTCCAGCATGAGACAAACAGGCTTAAGGCAAAAAGTCGCAACATGTTTTTTTTCTTAAACATTTTACTCATCACAATTGAAATATGCAGTGGGAAATGTCTTGAACAACGATGTATGAATAACTGTCAAGCAGGAACGGTTTGCTGTTGCCATGGATGTTGCCGACTCTAACTTAACAATTGCTTGCTGATGGAAGCAGATAATTCCTGATTCAGTTTCGCGAAATAATTTTTGGCAGCTTCGATTTCTCCATTCAGTTCAGCAACATTTTTTTCTAATTCCACCTGTAATTCTTCCCGTTCCACAGTGATTGTGTTTTCCCGGGTAGCTATGCCTTTTTCATGTCCCGTGTTCCTGAGATGGATTACCTCAGCTCGGACATCATCCAGTTTTTTTTGAAAATCCTGCTCAAGTTTCCCAAGCTCCTCGTTTACCTGAATCACACGTTTTTGGCATTTGCTGATTACTTCTTTACGGTTGTCGAGAGTTCTTAAAACAGGCTGAAACAGTAGTTTATTCAAAGTTACAATCATCACAAAAAGTATGATCAGCACAGCGGTAGGAGTGGCCAACTGCAAATGCAGCAACCCGTAATCCATGCTGAATCCGCCCCATGCATTGTCGATGATGGCTTGTTTGAAATCCATATCCGCCTACTTTCTTTTGTCAAATTGTAATGAATCTTAACCTTATTTTCTAACATATTTCTCGATCAAGGTCAAGCATATTTCTATTTTATTTGTAGAATGGTATAATAATTAAGTTTAGTTTTACATCAAATAACAGGCATCAGCAGGGAAAAAATGTATAGAACAGGAATAGGTTTTGACGTACATCAGCTTGCAGCAGGTCGTTCGCTGATAATTGGCGGAGTTGACATTAATCACCCTAAAGGTCTTCTCGGACATTCAGACGCGGATGTTCTGGTTCATGCAGTCATGGACGCCATTCTTGGCGCACTCGCCCTGGGTGACATTGGACAGCACTTTCCGGACACAGATTCAAAATATCACGAAGCATACAGCCTGGAACTTCTCAGTCTTGTCCAGGGTTTAGCTACGGAAAAAGGCTTTGCCTGCGTAAATATCGACAGCATTATCATGGCAGAAAAACCAAAAATGAATCCTCACATTTTAGAAATGCGAACAAACTTGGCTGCGGTGCTCAAGATTAAGACTGACCAAGTTTCGATCAAAGCCACAACAACTGAGCGGCTGGGCCTCATCGGCCGTGAAGAAGGAATTGCGGCGCAGGCAATAGTACTTCTTCAATCGACAATTTAAAAAAGAAGCTTAAGATGTCACAAATTATCATGGCCCTGGATCAGGGCACCACCAGTTCCCGTACCATTCTGTTTGACGAAAACGGAATAATTGTAGCGGAAGCAAATGCTTCTTTGGACTGTCATTTTCCGCAATCCGGATGGGTGGAACAGGTTCCGGAAGACATCTGGAGCAGTCAGCGTGAAACCATCGAAGCAGCGCTGGCACAGGCCAAACTGTCGATGAAAGACATCAACGCGGTCGGCATTACCAATCAGCGTGAAAGCACAATTGCCTGGAATCGCAAAACCGGTGAAGCACTTGGTCCGGCGATCAACTGGCAATGCCGGCGAACCGCTGATTTTTGTGAAGAATTGAAAGCCGAAGGCTTTGACCGCGTTTTGAGAAACAAGACAGGTTTGGTGACTGATCCATATTTTTCCGGCACCAAAATGCGCTGGATTTTGGAAAATGTCCCGGATGCACGGAAACAGGCGGATCGAGGCAACCTCTGTTTCGGTACAGTTGATTCCTGGTTGATTTGGAAATTGACAGGCGGGCGTGTTCATGCTACTGAAATCAGCAATGCTTCCAGGACGCTGGTTTTCAATATTAATACTTGTGCCTGGGATGATGAAATTCTCTCGCGCTTCGGAATTCCACGTGAGACGCTTCCGGAAGTTAAGCCTTCAAGCGGTGTGATTGCCATGGTAAATCCGGAACTGTTTGGAGGAGAAGCGCCGATTGCGGGTGTTGCCGGAGATCAGCAGGCGGCCTTGTTCGGTCAAGCCTGTTTTGAGGCTGGAATGGCCAAAAATACATACGGCACGGGTTGCTTCATGATTTCCAACACCGGTTCAGAAATGGTGTTTTCCCAACACGGTTTGCTGACCACTATCGCCTGGCAAATTGGAGACGAAGTGACATATGCGCTCGAGGGCTCCGTTTTCATTGCCGGTGCATTGGTACAATGGCTTCGGGACGGATTAGAGTTTTTTAAGGATGCATCCGAAACTCAGGCCATGGCCGAATCAGTCTCTGATTCCGGAGGAGTTTTTGTGGTGCCGGCTTTCGTCGGGCTTGGGGCTCCGCACTGGGATCCATACGCACGTGGAACCATCGTCGGCCTGACTCGTGATACGAACCGCAATCACATTGTCCGAGCTTCGCTGGAAGCAATTGCTTATCAGTCGGCAGAAGTTCTCCGCAGCATTGCCAACGATACCGGAGTTGAACTCAAGGAACTTCGTATCGACGGCGGGGCCGCGGCCAATGATTTTCTGTGCCAGTTTCAGGCGGATTTATTGGGAATGAAAGTTACCCGTCCCCATATTCTTGATACTACTGCAATGGGCGCGGCATTTCTGGCAGGATTAGCAGTCGGTGTCTGGAAGGATCAAACCCAAATCCGCAAGCTCTGGCAGGAAGAAAAGACATTTGCAGCAAACATTTCCAGAGAAGACGCCAATCAAAAAATGGATGCCTGGAACCGTGCGGTTGAACGTTCCAAAGGCTGGATCGTTCCGTGATTATTTTGCGCTATTTCGCCCTCTTCTGATCTTAGTTTTTCTTAGCGTTCTTGGCGGCTAAAAAAACTGTTTCAGTTTACCGTGTTTGGCAGCCACAACTTCAGCAATCATGCTGAGCGCAATTTCCGCTGCGGTCTGCGCGCCGATATCCGCTCCGGCGGGACCTTTGATTTGTGCAATGGAAGCAGCATCAAATCCAGCTTCTTCGAGACGTGCACAACGTTTGGTGTGGGTTCGGCTGCTGCCCAGGGCGCCGATGTACGGCAGGTTATGCTTGAGCAAAATGTGTAAAGCAGGATCATCTATTTTCGGATCATGCGTGAGTAAAATGGCGTAGGTGTCTTCATTAAGCGGCCAGTCCGCTAATATGTCTTCCGGCCATTTTGAAATTAAATGATCCGGCGCTACCGGAAAACGTTCCGGATTGGCAAAGACCGCTCGTGGATCAATGACCACTGTTAAAAAATCCAGTTCTTTTGCAAAACGTACCAGCGGAATTGTGATGTGTCCCGCACCGATGATCAGCAACTGATCCCGGCGTGGAAAAACCTGAATAAAAAATTCTT
>DTUH01000053.1 GCA_012964265.1 Candidatus Lambdaproteobacteria bacterium | reverse complement strand
TGGCGCTCCCACCGTGACTCGAACACGGAGCTAGGGTTTAGGAAACCCCTATTTTATCCAGTTAAACTATGGGAGCATTGTGAGTTTTGATGGGGTTAGTAAAATGTCAGGTAAACTCCATTGATGAATTAGGTCGGGATGCTATTAGGCACTATTTTTCATGGAAAAATCAAGACAACTTTATTTATCTTTGACTCCAAGTATAAACCTGACATTTGCTGAAAACAGTTTGGAGGACAAATAACCGAATTGCAATTTATACAAAATAATAAAGCAATAAATAATTGAATTAATGTTAGAAAAACATAAAACCATAGCAAAAGACATCATCGAGCTTGCACAAAAATATGGTGCAGAACAAGTATCAGTGTCGCTTGCAAACTCAACTTCATTTCAAGTGGATGTACGAGAGAAGAAAATTGAATCACTCCAGGAATCCGGTTCTTCAGGAATTCACCTCACCGTCTCCAAAAACAAACGACGATCTACTGTTTCCTCTAATGATTTGAGAATAGAGACACTGGCACCCTTAATCCTCTCTACTTTGCAAGCGTTGCCTTTCATGGGAGAGGACGAATTTTACAGCCTTCCTGATCCAAAATTACAAGGTCGTGCGCCGGGAAATCTGGAATTTCTTGATCCTGATTTTGACAAACTATGCTCAGAAGAAAAAATTAAAATTGCACTGGATCTGGAGCAGTTGAGTTTAAAATCTGACAAGAGGTTGAGAACCGACCAATCATTTTATTCCGACAACATATCTTACATGGTTCATGCAGATTCAAATGGCTTTTTAGAAGGTGAGACAAAGACACTTTTTAGTCTCGGAGTTTCGATGATTGCTGATGATACTGAATCAACTACCAACGTGACAAGTAACTCAACTAATGTTGGCAGGAAACAAACTGATGGCTGGTATAGTGCAGCCCGCTTTCACAAGAATTTGACTCCATCACAGGAAATTGTTGACCAGGCCTGCAGGAGAACCTTGCGCAAATTAGGTGCAATAAAACCTGCCAGTCAGGAAGTACCTGTTGTCTTCAGCTCAGAAATGGCTCAAAGTTTTCTGGGCAAAATCGCGTCTGCGCTAATGGGTGAAAATCTTTTTCGCAAGCAATCATTCCTTTTGAACAAGCTCAATGAGTCTATTGCAGATTCGAAAATCAATTTAATTGATGATCCTTTGCTTCCAGGAAAACTCGGAAGTCGTCACTTTGACAGTGAAGGTGTTGAGGCAAAACCGTTGGTTTTGATTGAAAATGGTGTTCTGAAAAATTATATGCTCTCCACCTATTCTGCAAACAAACTGGGAATGATTTCCAATGGTCACTCCGGTGGGATTTCAAATCTTATCCTGAAACTTGGGGATTATCCAGAAGAGGAATTGATTGCAAGTGTTAAAAATGGTTTGTATTTAACCTTTATGTCGGGGCAAGGAGCAAATATAGTAACAGGAGATTTTTCACGTGGAGCGCAGGGTATATGGATTCGTGATGGTAAATTGGCGGAGCCCGTAAGTGAATTTACTATTGCAGGTACTTTTTCTGAAATGTTGATGAATTTAAGAATGATAGGCAGTGAGGTTGATGAACGAAGTTCTATTCTCACACCGGCTTTTAAAATTGATAAAATGGCAGTGAGTGGAAACTGAATGGATCAGGAGGAATGGACTAGATCGCGGACAGTTGAGACAGAATGCTCAAGCAAGGTAGTTCTAAATTGTTCTCCAGAAACACCTTGTTGGCGTAACTCTTTGGCTGTCAATTTCAGTTCTTCCAGATATTCCAGCACAGCAAATTCTGAGACATCCTGATTTAGCAATTTTTCGGTACCTTCATACATTGCAACAATCATGGTCTGATGCTGGTCTTCTCCCAGGACAGAACGCAAAAGAGTGGTTCCTTGTTCAAAATGCTGGCGAAAAATGCGAATATTCTCAAATGAGAGTCTTTGATTGCTTGATGCCGAAGAAAGTTGTTCGTTTCCGGACTCTGTTTTTCTCAACTGAATTGCGGAATTTGTTTGATGTACATTCATCGTTTCGGTTTGATTGGAAGTGATTTTGCTTTTTTTGTTTGCTCAATCCGGATGCAAACTTCATGAAAATTTTACATAATTGTTAAAGGTTAATTGCATAATCCACGTAAAATCCTCATTATTCGTTTCAGTGCACTAGGTGATTTGGTGCTTACTACGCCAATTTATCGGGAATTGAAGCGCGTTTATCCGGATGTAAAAATAACATTGCTAACTTCTTCCGGACTTGGGTCGGTACTTGAAAATAACCCTCATATTGATTATGTCATTCACTACAGCAGAAACGAATCACGCACACAACTTAAGGACTTGATTCAAAAACTGCGAAGGGAAAGATTTGACCTGATTTACGATGCTCACCGCTCGCTGAGAAGTATTTGGATTGTCTGGAATCTTTCCGGAATCGGACTATTTAAAATTCCGGAAGTGTGGTCCATCAACAAACGAAGTTGGCGGAGGAGTTTACTGATTCGTTTCAAACTGAACTTACTTAATAATACTCCTCCGCAGCGGGTGCATTTGCTTCAACCTTTTCAGGATCACACGGAAATGAAACTGCAAAATCACACCGAACTGTTTCCGAATAAAAATGCTGTTTTAATGGTCCAGAAATTTCTTGATAAAAAAGGTCTTCTTCCGAAGCGTTTTATTGCAGTGGGAGCATCGGCATCATATCCATTAAAATGCTGGCCGGTGCCTTATTTTCATGAATTGGTTTCCAGTTTACTTGAAAAAGACTGGCCGGTTGTGCTGGTCGGAGGTGAGAATGAAAATGAAACTGTACAACTAGAGAAAGAATTTTACGGAAAAGTGCACTGTGCGGCAGGACAGTTTTCACCACTGGAATCAGCAGAATTGCTCAAACATGCAAGCCTTGTTGTAACAAACGACACATCTGTCAGTCATTTGGCGGAAGCAATGCGTACACCGGCATTGGTTTTATTCGGGCCGACGGTTAGAGAGTTTGGCTATGCACCTTTTTTGCAAGAAAGTAGAATGCTGGAAACAAATCAAGTTCTTAGCTGTCGTCCGTGTTCCCGTGACGGCCGCGGAAGATGCCGCAATCCAGACTATTTGCGCTGTTTGACCACAATTACTCCGGAAATGGTTTTGCAGTTCATTCCGAAGCCTGTAAATAAATTACTGAATTAAACCTGAGTTAAAGTTGAAGTTTTGAGCTTTCCGGATTAGCTTTCCTATACGGCAGTTTCCGGAACACTATTGCGTTGTGCAAATTTTGTATTAACTTCTTTCAGATCCAGACGGCCTGCATCTGCCATGTCGCGCATGGACTCAGTAAACAATTTGCGGGCATCACGGATTTCTCCTGAATCCGGAGTTTTCGTTTTCAGTGAAGAGACCAGGGCAGAGCGGCTTTTTTCAGGAAAGCACATGATAGCTGCTTCCTTAATTTTTGAGGTAGAACCTGAAATTGCGGTGATCACTTTGTCTGGCTGTAATTTCCTTACAACTTCCAATAAAACATCTTTTGGTACATCCGGAAGTGATTCAAAAATAAAACAATTACTCTCAATGTTTTCACTCAGTTTAATATCTGAGGTTCTCAAACCATTGATCAATTCTTCTCTTGTTGTGTTGTCTAGATCACTAAGCACATCTGCCATGAATTTTATGCCATCAACACCAACTGTTCCTTCATCTGGAACGTGTCTTGCTTTTTCAGCGAGGTTGTAACCAATTTTCTCAACCAGTTCAAGCGGAAGTTCGTGAATCTTCCCCATTTCCAAAGCCACTTTGGTACGTTCATCTTTTTTAAGATCACGTAATATTTCAGCAGCTTCCTCACTTTCCATACGTCAATTTGAAATTGAAGAGGCTATCCGCAACGGACTCAAGTATTACCTT